>SKJM01000815.1 GCA_007122045.1 Planctomycetales bacterium
ATCTACGGGGTGTTTTCGATGCATAATGGCAAGTCTTGTATTTGGCGTGCGGCGGCGGGACGCCGCTTTCGCGAAGCGAAGCCGCCGAAAAACGCAAAGCGGTGTCAAGCCGCCGCACTCCAAAACTATTCGATTTGCAATACGACCAGTCCCGACATCGACTTCCGCCCGCCCCGGTCGCCCGCCGATCCGTTCCAGACCGAAAAGGCGCACCAGCCGTCGGCGCCCGACTGGAAGGCGGCGTCGATCTCGGGATCGGCGGGTTCGAGGGGCCGGGTGATGACCACCTCCCAATATCCGTCGAGCCACGCGCCGCGCCCTTGCACCATCTGGGCGTCCTTCAGGGCCACCGTGCCCGCGCGGATAGCCACCAGGTCGTCGACGGCCGAGACGATTTCGGGATTGGATACCGGGAACAGCTCCTGTTCGTCGAACGGGTAGTGGTAATCGGCGTAGGCGGCGTTTTCGGGCTGATCGTCGGGAGTCCAGAACCGGCGGTCTTCCCCCGCCTTCCAGTGCCAGATGTTCGCCCGGCCCAGGAATCCCATCATCACCGAGGCGGGCAGCACCCGATCGCCCAAGGGGAACATGATGGCGGCGGCGTCGACGAACGCGCCGGGCCGTTCGACCGTGTCTTCGGTTTCGTCGGGCCATCGCATGTGGAAGTAGACGTTGCGTCCGTTATGGAACGCCCGCACGGCCACCGAGGGCACCCGCTCCTTCGGCCAGGGCAGCGTGGTAAGCTGGTACACCAGTTCCAACTCGACCGGTTCGATTCCCTCCCACGCTTCCGGCGAAAGCCCGGCCTCCAGGTCGATCTCCCGGTCGAGGTACCGCACCGGCAGCACCACGGGGGCCGGCGGGGGCTCGACGGCGGGCCTTCCCCGGGCGCGCGTGAATCCGTACCACAACAGTGCCGCGAACCCCGCCACGGCAATACAGGAGATGATGACGACGGTGCGTGTCTTCATGCGGCGGTCCTCACTAACTGCGCTTGTTCGCGGTCCAGGAAGGTGGTTAACGCCTCGGCCGCCTCGCTATAGAACGGATGCGGCCGGGCCTTCAGAATGCCCGCGACGATGCTCCGGGCCGTCGGGGCCAGGTGCTCCGTGAAGAACTTCCGCTCGGCGTCGCGGCACACGGCGGCCTTCTCCCCGGCCTCGCCGCCCGCCCCGGCGGCGCCGAGCCGGGCGCGCTTGACGATCAGGTAGTGCATGAACTCCAGTTCACAGCAAAGCGCGTCGGGCCGATCCCCTTGAGGCTCGACGCCGAAGGCGTTGTAAAAACCCATGATGTCGGCAAGCATTTCGACCCGTTGAAACTCATTGTCCGTCGAATGCTCGGCGCCGTACAGCCAAATATTCCCGGTGCGAAACGTGCGGTCGTACGCCGCCTGAAGCTCGGTGAGGCCGTCGGCGCATTGCGGGTAGACGGCCGGCAGCGCCTCGCCGGGATAGGAGAAGGCGACGGCCAGGGCTTTGTACGCGGCGGCGCGATCGCGGTCATGTAACGCTGAATCGGTGGACATCGAAGGCTTCGTCATATTGGTTCCGCAAAATGGTCGGTTCGGTAATCGGGACGCGCACAATTTCCCGGCCGTCGGCGTCGTAGCCCGCGCAATGGCCCGTGGCCCGGTCGCCGGCCACCTTGAACGAATCGAGCGTCCGGTCGGTGGCGCCGAAGAGCATCAGCAACCCCACCAGCCGTTCGTCGTCCATTGCGTTCCGATAGCGCTCGACGGCCTGGTCGACGCCGGGGCCGAACATCTGCCGGGTGAACTTCGTCGGCACGTGGATGGGCGGAATATAGTACACGTTCGGCTCCAGGCCGAACTGCGGGTACAGCGGCAGGGCCACCTTGGCCTCGTGGATGAGGTAGTCCATCGGGTTGTCGGCCCGCGGCCGGTCCCAAGGGCTCTTGAAGCCGAACAGCCGGATGCGGCCGATGCAGGTGACGTTGCACTGGGTCTGGAGGCCGCTGTCCACCGCCGGGTAGCAGGCGATGCACTTTTCCGACTTTCGCGTGTCGGGCCGGAACATCGACTTCTTGTAAGGGCAGCCCCGCACGCACTCCTGGTAGCCGCGGCAGCGGTTCTGGTCGAGCAGGACGACGCCGTCTTCGGGCCGCTTGTAAATGACCTTCCGCGAGCAGGCGGCCAGGCACGCCGGATACGTGCAGTGGTTGCAGATGCGCTGCAGGTAGAACATCCAACTGCTGTGGATCATGCTGAACACGGCCTTTTCGGCAATCTGGCTGCTGACCTCGTCTTCGCCCAGGTTCGGGTGGGCCCAGTCCTCCTCGTCGGGCATCCAGCCGAGCATCTCCTCGCCATAGGGGACGCTTTCGAACAGGGTCTTGCCAAGATACCGATCGCTGTCCCACCGCTGGGGGCCGAGTTTCTCCAGGATGCGCACATCCCAGCCGATGGGGTAGAAGCCCCACGGCTTCGTCTCGACGTTGTTCCAGAACATGGTCTCCTGCCCGCGGCCGGAGGTCCACGCGTTCTTGCACGCCAGGGTGCAGGTTTGGCAGGCGATGCACTTGTTGGTATCGAAGATCCAGGTGGCCTGCTTCTTAGGCCGCGCGGCGGGGTACTTGTACTCCATGTCGCGGCCGATTTGCCAGTTGTACACTTTGTGCGTCACGAGATGAAATCCCCTTCCAAGAACTGTTTCATGGCCGCGCTTGCGTAACCGGGGCGAAGTCCCAACCGCGCCGGCCGCCACAGCCGATGCTCGACGCCGCCCGGTTCGGCGGAAACGACTTTCACAAACGACTCCTTCGGCGCGCCGGTGGTGCAATGCACGTCGGGCTCGAAGCCCTTGCCGATCTCCTGCCCGAAATAACCCTTCC
>SKJM01000402.1 GCA_007122045.1 Planctomycetales bacterium
GTCACCGCGCTGGTGGGCCTCGTGGAAACCGAGCCCGACGTGTTCGCCTGGCAGGTGGTCGAGCGCTACACCTACACCCCCTACGGCATCGCCACCGCGCACGATCCCGACTGGTCGAACCCCGGCGCCCCCACCACCGACGGCCCGCTCTACGCCGGCTACCACTTCGACGCCGAGACCGGCCTCTACCACGTCCGCCACCGCCAGTACGACGCCCAACTCGGCACCTTCACCACGCGCGACCCCATCGGCTATGCGGCAGGGGACGCGAACCTGTATCGGTACGTGGGGAATGATCCGGTGGGAGCGGTGGATCCGTACGGGCTGGAGGGGTGGTACCGAGGTAGCGAGCAAGGCCTGATGGACTTACTGGCCGGTTGGAATGGTACTGCTCGGATGGGGATGGAGCGGTGGTACCAAGGTAGCGAGCAAGGCCTGATGGACTTATTGGCCGGTTGGAATGGTTCTAGCCGGAACCCAAGTCTTGAAGGCACAATGGACTTGCTGGCCAACTGGGAGGCGTATCGTCCCGGTTACATGGCGTGGGCGGAGGCCCAGGCGGGCCAAACCGACAACGTTGGGCGGGGCATACCGGTCTTGCCCCCGCAAGCGAATATCGCGACGAACTTCCAGAACTTTCCTATCGAACGTATGGAAGACATGATTCGGGATGGCTTGGCAATTCGCTCCGAGTTGCACCCATGCGTTGTCACCATCACTGACGTTGTGGGCACGGAAATTCGGACGTTCGTTTTCGTGTATGAGCAGCACATGGCTGCGGACACTGCGCATGGGTATGCAGCTTTCGGCCATTATGGCTACGGTGTGGGCAATCGCGATACAAGCCAATACCGTTATCGGCTGGTGGCTACGCACCACAATGGGAGCGTCGGTGTCGTTTCGCGGCCCTTGGCAGACATTGTCGCATCGCACCGCACGCAATCGTGGGCCGACAAATACGCCGACGCTCACTTCCTTGCAAGGCGAGCAGGCAGCGCGGAAAGGTCCGCGGCCGCCGTGGTGTTCGGCTATTCGATGATCCCCGGGGCGGCGGGCGTGCTGCACGCGTCGGACGGCGAATGGGGCGAGGCGGCCATCTCGTGGAGCGGCGATGTAGCGATGTTCCTGGCGGGGCCGGCCGCGAGGGCGGCCCAGGCTGGAAACGCGATCCGGTTGGCCCGAGCCGCGAGGTACGGCGCCGCCGGCATTCAGGGCGGGCTTGGCGCCCTCCGCACGTACCATGCCTACCAGGCATGGCAGGAGGGCGATAACATCCAGGCAGCCGGCTACCTCGGCGAAGCCGCCCTCCGCATGTTCGGCATGAGCAAAGACGCCATCGCGGGGATGAGAATTTCCGGTGCGCCAATGGCACCAAGGGTTCAGCGGGTGTCGCGGCCGGGCTCGATTAGCGGAAACCCTGCCAACCAACTACTTGAAACCGGCACGCCGTTGAAGAGCCGCGTGGGATGGGTTAGGCGATGGTACAGGATCACGGCAGAAGACGCGCAGGCATATCGGAGGGCGAGTGCGGATAAACTGGATCAGTTGTACGAACAGACTAGACGGATGCCCGAGGCGGCCGCAAGGCCGTACCGTTTCCAGGAGATGAGTAAGTTCAGAAGCCAATGGTTGAGGGAGTTCCTCGAAAAGCGTGACTACTGAAAGAAGGAGCCCAATGCGCACACTGTTCCTTTCGGAGAAGCGTTGCATATCCAATCTCATGGAAGAGAAATGGGGAGTTAGGATGCAGTCGGAGCCGCAGGTGCTCAAGGAGTATTTGGCAGAGTCGTCGAAGTCCACGAAGCGACCCAACTTCAACCGTGATTTCAGCCTCGACTTCGTCGAGGATTTTACAGAATGGCGTGACCGCGAAGGCACCATGAATACAGCGCTGCCAAACACATTCGGGACCGACCTGTACCTTTTCGTTGAAACGCACACGCTGAACCCTCTTCATTTCGAGCTTATGTTTGGTGAGGCGTTCTCAATCAGGTATTATGCGCCCTACATCGACCATATTGAAGCGGCGGTCAGGGAGGCCGTGCTTGGGCGAGAAGGAATGGACAAGTGCTCTCAGCAGGCGTTGCTTCGGCGTATGCCGCTCAAGAAGTCGGCGTGTGCTCGTGTTCTCGTGGTAGGAGGCGATATCTGTTTTCTCTACTTCTCGACCGAAGTTGTGCCCGTAATGCGAGGCACGAGATTGGACATGGTGCAAAGCGACGACCGCCACATTGCCTGCCATTTGGACTGCGAGAAACTCGTATGCTTTGACGGCTGGATCAGAACGGAGATCGCGGCCAGTGAGCGAGTTTTGGTTGCCCAATCGGACAAAGGCCAAGACGGTGTTGAGGGCTGATATCGAGCCGCTCGGCCAGGCTTCGCGCCAACAGGATTGGATACGGGCAACAAAAGGTGGGTAAACGGGGTCCGGGAAAGCTCCGGTCAAGACCGGCAGCGAGTAGCGGATGAAACAAACGTACGGTAAAGGGCTAGCGACCCATACCGGCCTCGAGTCATGTGGCGACCGACGATTCGATAGTACCGAAAAGGAACAGAAAGCCGAGAGCCACCAAAGATGGTCAAGATAGGAACAAACCGAACGAGTGGCCGAGCGTGGGTGGAACCGTTCACACCCAGGGGCCGACATAGCGTCAACCTGTTCCCCCAAACCCGAGGACACTGATTCGATGAAACGATTCGCCCTGTTGATTGTCCTTGCCGGCGCGTGGAGTGCCGCACCGGCCGGCGGGCAGGTGACGCAGCCGCAGCTTCGGCAATTCACCGAAAGGGCCCTTCGGAACGAGTGGTTCGACAGCATACCGCCCCACTTCTTCTGGGACGAGGGCCCGA
>SKJM01000461.1 GCA_007122045.1 Planctomycetales bacterium
GGGCCGGTTCGCCGGAAGCCACGACCTCTGATGCCCGAGGGGGGGTTGCCGGCGGGCGGTTTCGCCGTGGGCGCACGGGGCGCCAGCAGTGGGGCAGCCGGTGGCGCATGGCCGCGCCGCCTAACCGTTCGCCCAGACCGACCTTGCCGCCGCGCGTTCTCATGCCCTTCAACCTAAACGGACGAGGCCACCCGTGGCAAGCCGGGTCGGTCCAAGCAACGGGTCAATTGCCGTACCGGGCCGCGTGCCAGCTTTCCACCTGCCGGAGTACCCGCGCCATCGCTACAAGAGGGTCCGGGCTTGTGGCTTCAAACCGATAGGTGTAATGGGGATTGCCGGCCACCGCGATCTTGCAATAGAAGCGAAACTGCTCCTGGCCGTCACCCCACGACTCCAGCAGCATATAGGTCGAACCGAGTTCCTTCAGCCGTTGATGAATCGTTTGGAATGAATCCGGAGGCGGCGGGACCGCCCGATCGGGCGGAACGGAAACCGCCGGGGCGCCCTGGCCCAGCGAGGAAATAGTATTGGATAGCGGCTGGAAGTCCGGGGGGGAGTCGACCGGGGCTTCATAGGACGCCGGCAGGACGCCGCGCCCATCGACATCGCAAACCGCTCGACCCGCCACCGCATCAGGCGACATCTGCGCCGGCCACGCCGGGGCCGGCGAACCCCCTTCCGCGTGCAGTGCTGGGCCCCTCAATAGTGGTTCGAAGAGGGGCGCCTCTTCCGCCGTTTCGCCGCTCACGGCTATCGAAGGCGGCGCCCACCACGTGCCTGCAAGCTGGTCAATTGCTTCGGGCAAGGCGTTGCCGAACAGCGCCACGAGGGGGATGGCCACCAAGCATCCGAGCATCACAAAAGCGCGAACCGCAACTGCCGCAGAAGATTGTTCAGCCAACGGCGACTCCTTTCGCCGGCAACGTGGGAACACGAACCGGTCCACCGGGAATGAATGTCTCTTGGCAGGCGTGCCGAAGCCCGTCGGTTCCGGTACGCCTCGCGACGACGGTGGAGCACAACCCTTGAAGTTGCCCCGGGGTTCGAGGCGCGCCACCCCCATCGAGCGAGAGGTTCGATTCCACCGCGCGCCGGGTAACCGCTCACCCAGCGTACGCCAAGCTGCCGCATCATACGCCCCACGTCGCCGCAACGCAACCGCAATTGACGCTCAAGCGTGCAAGCGTGCAAGCAACACGAGCTGCACCAGCCTCAAGGGGGACAAGGGCCGCATGGGCCCAAGAATCACTCGCCCATTCTGACCACTGTCAGCGTGCTGTGGTCGAAGGAAGCCCGGCCGGTGAACCGGCAGGCCACGCGATACCACAATTTCCCGTCGTATATCGCTCGCCTTGTATGGGCCACTCGGGCGCACAGGTAGCTCAGGTTCCAAGCCGGCCCCAAGGCGACGACATACTCTTGCGCCGTCGGTTCCTCGTTGAGGAAGAACGCAATGCCCCCGCGCGACACGTTTTCACACGGCACCGTGTGGAAGTCGCTCGAAGCCGGCATCTTGCCGTCGGCCACCATGGCCACAAGCTGCTGGTAGGGGAAATCGTGCCGAGGACTGCTTCGCTGGTCGTTGATCATGGACCGTATCCTGATCGGTGATGTCGCACTGTCCTTCTCCGGCGCTGGGGCGAGGCAATCGGCATAAGCTCCCGCGCGCCTTTCGGAAGTGAACGGCTTCGAATGAATGCAAGGAACCCTGCCATGGAGACGTGGCGCTCCCGGCAAACGCTCGCATCAAAAGGATAGTATACGTTTGGCAACCCGGGCCTGAGTCTCCAAGCGCCGAGGCGGCGGAACCCCCCCGAAGCGTGGGGCTTTCAGGTGCCGCCCAAACGGAAATGCGGGAAAGTCGGATCGTCCGAACCGGAGCAGCCAAGTCGGGTTTGCCCCTGCGGATGGGTGGCGCGGTGGGGGAAGCAGCACCGCGGCGAGGCGGAATGGACATTCTCGTCGATCGTCGCATCCCCACAACTGCCTCCGGGCGCCCGCCCTCCACGAGTTCCGGTGACGCTTGGCGCGAGGGGTGGTAGGACGGGCTCGATCCGCCCAGCATGCCGCGCACCGGCCAACGGCGGAGTTATGTTGCGGCCGTCCAGTGCAGTCGTTGTTCGGGCGATTGTGTACGCCGCTACCGCCGCACCGGACCGCCGGCGATGTGGCTGATGCCCAAACCGGCCAGTTGGCAGTAGGCGTCGAGCATGGGCAGGTGCTTGCCGTAAATCAGCACGTTGTGGTGGCCGCGGATGTCGCGGGTGTCGGCCACGTCGTCGACGGCCATTTCGAAGGCGGTGCGGCAGCCGCCCACGCCGTCGTCGGGCTGCGTGTGGATGTTCCCCAGCAGGGTGCCGGTGCACGCCATCAGTTCGCCGGGGTTGAGGAACTTCATCATGGTCACCTCCTGGCCCTCGCGCAGCAGCACCTGCGGCGCCACGCCCCAGTCCGACTCGTGGTGCGAGCGGAGTACGTACTCCGAATCGGGTTGGTCGAAGCCGTCCATCTTCGTCGGCGCCGTGCAGTGGGCGCCCACGTACGTGTTGCGCACCGTGTTCGGCGAGGGGTTGTGCAGGAAGGCCGGCCGGTCGAGCAGGTAGCTGCTCAACAGTAGCGACAGCGTCGCCGTGATGTCGCGCTCGCACGCCCCGCAGGTGCCCTCGTTGAGCAACTGCATGTAGGCCATGCACGGCGGCGGCGTGCGGCGGCGGGCGATCAGGCCCAGGCAGTCCATCGTCACCGCCTGGCACTCGGCGGCCTCCATCAGCCGGCGGTTGGCCACGTAGGTGCGGGCGGCCTCGAGGATTTCCGTTTCGTCGGGCTCGACGCAGTCCTTGGCGTGCTTCCGGAAGGCGGCGGCAAGGTCCTTCGCCTCGGCCGCGCCGGCCGTGGCGTCGTACGCCTCGGCGAACCGCTCCAGCGGCACGTGGTGGAGCACGGTGCCCAGCGGCGCCAGCGGCTGCTCGCGCTCCTCGTTGCCGTGCACCACGGCCACGCGCGTGCTGGCCATCTGCCAAATCGTCTTGAGCATCCGCAGCCCCGTGGCCAGCCACTCGACGTCCTGCGTGGCGCCGACGAACACGTGCGGCATTTCCCGGAACGCTTGCAGCGTGGGAGTGAACTGGGTTCCCTGCGGCGCAAAGACCACCGTGGGCAAATTCGCAGGCTGTTCTCGGTGCTTCACGAAATGGTGGATCATCGGCCACCCGTCGTTGAGGTTCATCACGACGAGCAGCACGCCATCGGCCTTGGCCTCGGTGGTTTTTTCGAGGAAGGCCCCGGCGGCGTTCGTGTCGCGGAGCGGTTCGCCTTGGACGTCCAGTTCCACGCCGAGGCGGGCGGCGGCCTTCTGGAGGGTTTCCGTGTACAGCGCCTGGCTGGCCTTGTGGTCAAAGGCGGCGCCGGGCCAGCCCATGTAGTACTCGTCGCGCCCGCGCGAAAACGCCACGCACACGCGCGGCTTCCCGCCGGGGCCGGGTTTGGGCGCGGCGCCCAGGGCCTGCGAAACGGCCGAACCGAACCAGTTCATGGCCAGCGCCGATCCGCCCATCAGGCCCAGGCCGGCCAGGAACTCGCGCCGGCCGAAAAGCGAACAGCATCCGGCAGCACAGCAGGGCTGCCGGCTCGAGCAAGTGTGACGACTCATCTCTGCGACTCCTTTGTTCTGAAGGACTCGTTCCCAACACCAAGACTCGACCGTTTCCGGAAAGACTTCCGGAAACGGCGAGCCGTAACAAACAAATGTCGCGTACGGGGGGGCCGTTATCGGGGCGCGTAGCTGGCCCGGGCCCTCTCCTCGGTGAACCCATCGGGTTGCGGGTAGTCTTGGTTCTTCAGCAACTCCTCGTAGGTGGGGGTCTCGGAGGGGACGCCGCCTTCGGGAATGTCCAACCCGGCCGACCAAACGATGCCGTTGAGCACCACGGTGCGGAAATCGTCGTGGGCCCAGGCCCAGTGCCAATGCCCGCCGGTAAAGCCGAATCCGCGCCCGCCGTCCGCGCGCTCGGTTACCCAAGCGACGTGCTCCGGCTCGCCTCGGCGCGCACGGACGGTGGGGTTGTTGCTGTGCGGGCCGTCGGGCCGCTCGCGCGTGCTATCCGGCGGCACGGCGGTGAGAATGGGGGTGACGCCCTCCATGTTGGGCCGGAACCGCATGTGGTAGTACCATTCGTCGTACAGCGAGAAGGGCTTCACGCCGCGGGTGACGGGGTGTTCGGGCAACTCCTTGAAGTGGGCCGTCCACCACGGATTGACCGACCAGTGCGTCTCGAAGTAGCCGCCGATCCAGTCGAGGAACTGTTGTCCGGCGCGGTCCTTGGGCACTTCCACCGCATAGTGCAGGCAGGCCAGGCCCACGCCCTGTTCCATCAGCGGCGCGACCTGATCGAGGTGGGGCAGGATGGGATGCCCACCGCCGCCGTTGGCGAAAATGACGATGGCATCGGCGCCGTCGAAAGCGTCCGGGTCCTTCGGCCAACCGTTCGTGTAGACGGCCGTTTCGATCGGCAGGCCGCTTTCCTCCAGGGCCTTCGCCAGCAGCTTGCAGCCGGCGTTGTGCTCGTGGCCGCCGTAGCCGTGGCTGCCCGTGCCGGCCACCAACACAATCCGGACCGTATCGGAGGGATTGTCGGAGGTGGCCTGGGCGGGGGCGGGCGCCAAGGCAAAAATGGCAAGAAGAGAAAAACTCGTCAGCAATGTCGCGGTTCGCATGGTGAAAACCTCCGGTAGGAAAGACTGCGGCCCGCGCTGCGGCCGCATGGGGGGTGCCAATCGCCCGGTGCCGGGCGAACAACTTGTCTTCTAGTCTAGCACCGGCCCCAGCGGGCGGCAAGCGCCGGGCGGCGGTCCGCCCGGACGGTTAGCCCGGATTATTCATGTAGGGTGGGGCGAGGTCGCGTAAGTCGTTGGTGGGACTGCGCAAGCCGCGCTTGGCTGGTTGGCACGTGGTGCGCTGGAAACAAGCCCCGCCGAGCGACCGAAGTCCCACCAAGCTCTTGGCTTGCTTGTCACCACCCTACATTGTCATGAATAATCCGGGCTAGTGCTTGAAATGCCGGCGGCTGGTGAAGATCATGCTCAGCCCGTGGCGGTTGCAGGCGGCGATTGCCTCGTCGTCCTTTTTCGACCCGCCGGGCTGAATGACGGCGGTCACTCCGGCGGCGGCGGCCTGTTCGATCGAGTCGGGGAAGGGGAAGAAGGCGTCGCTGGCCATCACGGAGCCGGCCACCCGCTCGCCCGCCTTCTTGATGGCGATCTCCACCGAATCGACCCGGCTCATCTGCCCGGCGCCGGCCCCGAGCAGCGTGCGGTCTTTCGCCAGCACGATGGCATTGCTCTTCACGTGGCGGACGGTCGCCCAGGCGAAGCGGAGGTCGGCCATTTGGGCTTCGGTGGGGCTGCCGTCGGTAACGACCTTCCACTGGTCTTCCGGGTCGGGGAGCATGTCGGCCTCCTGCGCCAGCACGCCGCCGTCGAGGCAGCGGTACGACCACGTTTCGGTCGACGGCTCGATGTGGCCCACCTTCACCAGCCGGACGTTGGCCCTCCATTTCGGCCGCGTGGTGAGGATGGCAATCCCATCGTCGTCGAAATCGGGCGCGACCATCGCCTCGATGAACAGGCCCGGCTCGCAAAGCACCTCGGCCGTGGCGGCGTCGACCACGCGGTTGACGCCGAGCACGGAGCCGAACGCGCTGAGGGGGTCGCCCGCCATGGCCAGCCGGAGCGCCGCGGCGGGCGTTTCGGCCTCGGCGGCGCCGCAGGGGTTATTATGCTTGATCACCACGGCGGCAGGGGAAGCGAAGCTGCGCACCATGGACAACGCGCTGTCGAGGTCGAGCAGGTTGTTGTACGAGAGTTCCTTGCCGTGGACCTGCCGGGCCGAAACGAGGTTGGCCCCCATCGACTCCGCCGTGGCGTACAGGGCGGCCCGCTGATGCGGGTTCTCGCCGTAGCGCAGCACCGCGCGGCGCCGCAGCGCGATGTGGAGCGTGCCGGGGAAGGGTCCCTCGGCGGTAGCGCCGGCGAAGAAGTCGGCGATGCCCCGATCGTAGCCCGCCGTGTGGGCAAACGCCTCGGCCGCCAGCTTGCGCCGCAACTCGGGCGTGGTGCAGCCGTGATCCTTCACCTGCTCGAGGACCTCGCCGTACTGCTCCGTATTCGTGGCGATCGTCGTGAAGGCATGGTTTTTCGCCGCGGCGCGGACCATCGTCGGCCCGCCAATGTCGATCTGCTCGACGGCTTCTTCGAGGGTGACGCCCTCGCGGGCAACGGTGGCCTCGAACGGGTACAGGTTCACCACCACCAGTTCAAACGTAACGATGCCGTGCTCGGCGATGGCCGCCAGGTCGTCGGGCCGGTCGTGTCGGCAGAGGATGCCGCCGTGGACCGCCGGATGGAGGGTCTTCAGCCGTCCGTCCATCAGCTCCGGAAAGCCCGTGTACTCCGCAATGTCGCGAACCGGCACCCCCTCGCTCTCCAGGTGGCGCCGTGTGCCGCCGGTGCTGTAGATTTCGACGCCGCATTCGGTCAGACCGCGGGCGAAACCTGTCAGGCCTAGTTTGTCGCTTACGCTGATCAGCGCACGTTGGATTCGCGGTGATTGCATCGGGGGGCTGCCTCCTCGTTAGCTAGGGTCGAACGGCCAAGGTTGGGGGGGCGCATGGCCCCGCGGCCCTGCACTCCTCGTGAACCCCCAAAGGCCCTCTCGCTCCGCTCAGTTTACCTCGATTTCGTTGGTGACGGCATCGCCGCCGGGAACGGCCATGGCTGCATGCTGTGCAAGCTGCTTCGTATAATAGCTGTTGCACCGCCCGCGCAGCAAGACGCCCTCGTCGCGCACCTCCACGCGCAGGTCGCGGACGCCGCGACCGGTCTCCTCATGCACCGCCCGCTCGATCGACGCCACCAGCAGTTCGGCCTCGGCCAGGGTTTCCGGCAACGGGTGGCTGTCGCCATCGAACCGATGCGTGGGGTGGGGAAGGCGATGTCGTTCGTCCATGAGTTCCTCCTGAGCGTCCGCGATATTTGCCGGCCCGGAAAGGCGGCCACGCGGGACTATCGGACGTGAATCGAGTTGATCACGTCGATCTCCCTGCAAACCGAGCGTACGGCCTCCTGGGCCAGTTGCTTATGGTAGAAGCTGGAAACAGAGCCGGATATGAGTAGACAATCCTGCACCGGCTCCACTTGAAGTTCGCGGAGTTCGAAAAAAGGGCTGCTCCTCAGCGCGAGCTGGGCTCGCGATTGCACCTCGTGTGCGGCTGACATGACGACCAGCGATTCCGGATAATGGTACTCTATAATGCTCGTGCTTTCCATCGAGCAGCGCGCGAACGGACCACCCCGCCCGCGCGCAACCAATGCAGCCAATCCTGATTGAAACGTGTTCGCGGCGGTCCGTCAAGCCCAAGCCACGAGGTGCGGCGAAAATTTTTTTCGCCCACCGTTCGCACCGTCGCGAAGATTGAACATGCGTTGAAGCGGGCCGGGAGGTGAGGGGAATGCCCCTTCGGAGGTGTTGCGCATGTACTCCTCCGTGTGGCCCTAGCTCACGCCCTCCGGCACCCCTGGCGGCCGTTTGCCCCCGTCGATATAATGCCGCGTTTAGCCAAGCCTGACCGCTCCCGGGCGGTTCCACCGGTTCCGGTTGCGCGCCGCGCGGCCGCGGGTGGCACCTGCGGGAGATCCACGAACCCGAAGGAGAATTCCTGCGCCATGATCGTTACGACCAAAGAGCTGTTCCGTCATGCCTACGGCAAGTACGCCGTGGGCGCTTACAATATCAATAACCTGGAACAAACGGTTGGTTTGTTCCGCGGTAATCTGGGCAAATCGAAGTCGAACGACGATCCGGTCGATCCGGCCCAAAGCGCCCCGTTCATCCTGCAGATTTCCCGCGGCGCCCGAAGCTATACCGACAAACGATTCCTCGAGGCCATGATCCGCGCGGCCGACGAGGTGTTCCCCGAGGCGGTTTTCGCCGTGCACCTCGACCACGGAACCGAAGAGGCCTGCTACGACTGCATCGAAAGCGGGTTCTATAGCTCGGTGATGATCGACGCCTCGCACGAGGAGTTCGAGAAGAATATCGAGATTACCCGCCGCGTGGTCGAGGCCGCCCACCCCAAGGGTGTTGTGGTCGAGGCCGAATTGGGCCAACTCGGCGGCGTCGAGGAGGATGTGGTCGGCAGCGTCAAGCTCACCAAGCCGGAAGAGGCCGCCCAGTTCATCGAGCAAACCGGTTGCGATTCGCTGGCCGTGGCCATTGGTACCTCGCACGGGGCGTATAAGTTCGCCAGTAAGCAGGGCCTGCGGCTCGACGTGCTCGAGGAAATCGAGAAGGCCGTACCCGACGGCTTCCCCTTGGTCATGCACGGCTCCAGCAGCGTGCCGCAGGAGTGGGTCGATCGGATCAACGACGCCGGCGGCGCGTTGAAGGGCTCCAGCGGCGTGCCCGAGGAGCAGTACCTGCCCGCCGCCAAGATGGGCGTATGCAAGATCAACATCGACACCGACGGCCGGCTGGTCTGGTGCGCCATCTACCGCGAGTCGTTCCGCGACCAGCCCGACGACTTCGACCCCCGCACGCCGGGCAAGAAGTTCATGCCCGCCTACGCTGACTACATCGCCCATAAGAACACCAAGCTCGGCTCCGCCGGCCAGCTTGAAAGTGTGCGGAAGACGCTTTAGACAGGCGCGTTGGCCGAAACCGTCGGGTCCGGCCCGCAGTTAACCCTGCTGCATTCCTCCACCCGGAGTTGCCGGGGAAAAGCCCTTGACATCGGTGCGAGTTTAGGCAATCCTGATTCCAGGGAGGGATCAGGCGATGACGGTAATTCACTACACGGGCGACGCCCTCTGGAACAGGATCGAGCGAGCCGTGGAAAAGGTCCAGGAGCGCCTCGGTCGCGTCACCAAGACGCTCGACGAGGCGGGCGTCCCCTACGCCGTGGTGGGCGGCAACGCCGTGCAGTTGTGGGTGGCCCAGGTCGACGAGACAGCCGTTCGCAACACGCGCGACGTCGACGTCCTGCTGCAACGCGACGACTTACAGCGGGCCATCGAGGCCCTTGGCGGCGCCGGCTTCGTCTTTCGCCACGTCGGCGGGGTCGACATGTTCCTCGACGGTCCGGAGGCCGGGCCGAGAGACGCCGTACACGTGGTGTTCGCCGCGGAAAAAGTCCGGCCCGATTACCCGCTCGCGTCGCCCGACGTTACCGAACACGTACTCATCCAGAATACCCGCACCATCACGCTGGAAGCCTTGGTGCGGATGAAGCTGACCTCGTTCCGCGACAAGGACCGGGTCCACCTGCGCGACCTGCTGGAAGTCGGCCTCGTCGATGCCGCCTGGCTGCCGCGCCTGCCGGCAGCGTTGCGCCCCCGCTTGCAGGAGTTGCTCGATACGCCCGACGGATGACCGGCGGCCGGGCAGCTCGCCGACGATTGTGCCGGCCCGTCAGCGCGACCTCCCCGACCCGTTGTCAGCGCCACCTGAAGTGCGACCCGGCACAGGGCCGGCGGCAGACGGCAGCCGGGCGGTCTCGCATCCGGGGGGGTCGGGCGTGCGCAGCGGAGCGTTCCACTGCACGAGGGCGCTGTTGCCCGCGGCACCACCGGCCGCGCCGGCGAACTCGACCCGGCTGAGCACCAGCCCGGCGATCGGCACGCCGCTGTCGTCGAGCCGTTCGGCCGTGCCCCCCGGGAGCCGGTGGGCGGCAACCTGGGTGCCGGGTGTTAGCAGGGCGCCTTCGCCGTCCCACGTCAGGTTGTGCAGGAGTGGGCCCGGGTCGCCCGGCCCGTCGAACAACATCAACGTGCCGCCTTCCGCCGGAGCGAAGACGCTGCGTTCGGCCCGGATGGAAACCCGGCCCACCGCGGCCGGCGCGTCGTCCACGCGGCACCGCAACAGGGCGGCCGCGCCGCGCAGCGTTACCCGTTCCAGCACCAGGTTGAGCGACTCCTCTGCTCGCGGCGGCCGCCCCGACCACATCAGTGGCCCCGGACCCAGGTGCAGGACATTGCGAAATTCGACCCGCAACACGCCTTCGGCCCGGCTGTCGAGCGCGGCGGCGACGTCGCGGAACAGACAGTCGGAGAACCCGACTGAGCCGCTGGGCAGCGCCAGGGCATCGGCGTGCGAGGGCGGCGGGTGAACCCAGCGCACCGCGGCCGCCGGCCTGGCGCTCCCGCCCGCGCGGAACGTGCAGGCGTGAAACCGCACCTTCCCGGTCGCGACCACCACCATCGCGGCGTCGGTGCCGCCCGTGTGATCCCATACGAAGTCGATGCCTTCGAAACGGACCGGGTGGGAGGAGTCGGCGGCGTCAGCTTCGAGGGCAACGTGTAGGCCGCCGGGGGGTACGTGCACTTCCAGCCGGGCGCCGTCCGGCCCCGCCAGCCGCTGGCCGGGGCGCAGCTCAAGCCGCTCGAGGCCGTCGAGTTCGCCGTCGCGGAGGATCAGTTCGTCCGTGGGGGAGTCGAGCGAGCCGCCCTCCCGCGGGGGAACGCTGCTTTCGGGAGCCTCGCGTTCGTCGCGCTTCTCGCGTTCGGAAGGCTCGTCGACGGCCAAATAGGCGGCGGCCACGACGCGCTCCTCCGACGGTGCCGCCGGAGACGGCTGCTTCGGTCCAGGAGGAGCCGAGGGGCCGGGGTTCGCGGTCTTGACGGCTGCCTGCCGCAGCGGCCGACCTTCGCCTTTGTCCCGCACGGCCCGCACAATGGGCCATGCGGCCACCAGCAGGGCGGCGGCCAGCGCGAGGCTCATCGCGGCGGTCCGGGCGAAC
>SKJM01000729.1 GCA_007122045.1 Planctomycetales bacterium
AAACGTGCCGCTGATCTTGCTCTGCCCGACGCGGCGGCGATACGGCACGGGAATCTCCAGGGTTCGCAGTCCGGCCCGGGTGGCCTTGATCTGCATTTCAATGGTCCAGCCGAAGTCCCGGTCGGTCATGTTCAGACCGCACAGCGACCGGTAACGGATGGCGCGGAACGGCCCCAGATCGGTATAGCGGGCGGAGAAAAGGACCCGCATGAGAAAGCACGCGAGCCGGTTCCCCAGTACGCTTTGCAGGGGCATGGCCCCCGCCTCCCGGCGGCCTTGCATGCGCGAGCCCAGCACAAAGTCGGCACGTCCGTCCAGGATCGGCTCGACCATCTCGGGCAGGCGCCCCGGGTGGTCGCTGTAGTCGGCGTCGAGAAACACGACGACTTCCGGCGGCGGCCGGCCGGCTGCGGTGAACTCGCCGATCGCCGCCAGCCCGCGCAGGCACGCCGCCCCGTAGCCGCGCCGGGGTTCCTCGACGACGACGGCCCCACCGGCCGCGGCCACGGCGGCCGTGGCGTCGGTCGAGCCGTTGTCGACGACAATCACGTGCCGGAGTCCCGGCAGGTCGTCGAGCACCAACGGCAGCGATTCCGCTTCGTTCAGCGCAGGAATGACGGCGACGACTTGCTCGAACATGATGACCCCTCGCGGATGGGCGGTAATTCGTCCGTTCGAGAGAGCAAACCGCGTTCCCGGCTTTGGAGTGCGGCGGCTTGACGACGCTTTCGTTTTGCGTCAGCTTCGGCGTTTCGCACGGCGGCTGTTGGAGGGCCGGAGAGAGAAAAGGCATAGCCAAAGCGGCGTCAAGCCTCCGCACTCCAAGAAAGCCCGCAATTCCTACCCTCACTGTGCGACAGAATGGCGGACCGCCCCGCCACTCTGACGCAGGCAAGACTGTTGGGCGGTCCTCCTTGGATGGAAACGGGCGAGCCTTGCCGCCCCCGACGTCCGGTTCGGGCCTTCGGGCGCCAATCGGTACGCCAGTTGCATGTAGGGGGGCGGCACGGGTTGCTTCGGTAGTGGTGGGCCGACAATGGGGTGAAGGACCGGCTTCGTGCGGACCAACCGCCCTTCAGCACGTGACCTGAGTTTTTCCGGGCGGGACAGTCGAGTGAATCGCCAAGCCAGACTGCCGGCCCGTCACTCTAACCCCTGAGTTGCACGAATCGAAAGGAGCATGCGATGTGGCGATGGATTCTGACATTGTTATTGGTAGCGAGCCTGGGGCTTGTGAGCACCGGCTGCCCGCAGCAGGAGCCTGTTATTCCGCCGACCGACGACCCGGTCCCCGAGGAGCCGGCTTCGCCGCCGGACCATGACCACCCGCACGAGCATGACCACGACGCTCCCATGGAACCGGTTCCGCCGCCGGAAGATCCCGGTTCGCCGTAGTGGATCGGCCGCCCGGCGCCCGGGCGGGAGCGGATGGACGGACGGAGACGGCAAAGCGAAGTGGCTGAAAGAGGGCCTCGAACGTGACCCTTCGCCGTGCGCGCCTTGATCCGACGACGCCGCGATGGGGATGGGCCGCGGTCGGGTTCATCCTTATCGCAATCCATGCCGTGCTGCTTGCGCTGTCGCCGCGCTTCGCCTACGGCGTATTGCCGGTGCTCGAGCGGCCTACCGGCTGGGTGGTCGGCCTGCTGATGGGCGCCGGGACGGCCTACCTTGCCGGCGTCTGGTGGCTGACGTTGCCGGCGCGGCCCGGCTGCGCCTGGTGGGCGTGGGTGATCGTGGTTGGCGCGGCGATGCGCGCGATGATGTTCCCTTCCACGCCCATTCTGGAAACCGATTACTTCCGTTATCTCTGGGATGGCGCGGTGGTGGCGCACGGCCACAACCCGTACGCTTACTCGCCCCAAGCGGTCCTTGACGGCCACGCTCCGGCCGAGTTGGTGGAGTTGGGCGACGTCTCGGGCTTGGTGCTGCAACGGGTCAATCAGCCGCACCTGACCACGATCTACCCCCCCACGGCCCAGGCCGCGTTCGCCCTGAGTAACCGGCTCCTACCCTGGCGCATCGAAGGTCTGCGCCTGACCTTTCTGCTGTGCGACCTCGCCACATTCGGCCTCCTGCTCGGCCTGCTGCGGCAACTGGCGCGGCCCATGTCGTGGAGCCTGGTCTATTGGTGGAACCCACTGCTCGTCAAGGAAGGCTTCAACACGGCGCACATGGAAATGGTCCTGCTGCCGCTGCTGGTGGCGGCCGTGTGGCTGGCGGTCCGCTGGCGCCACGTTGCCAGCCCGATGGTCCTCGCGTTGGCGGTGGGGGTGAAGCTTTGGCCGGCCTTGCTGCTGCCGGCCCTGCTGCGGCAACGGGGGCGAGCGTGGCGGCAGATGGGTTGGGGTACGTTCGTGTTCGCCATCGGGGCAATGGTCCTCGTTGCGCCCATGCTGCTCACACGCTTCGACCGGGAAGCCGGGGTGGTGGCCTACGCCGCCACGTGGCAGGTCAACGCCTCGCTGTTCCAAGGGTTCTTGTGGCTGGCCGGCCGGATTGTGCCCGAAAACCCGCAGGCCGCGGCGCGCATCGCGGTCGCGCTGGTGCTACTCGGGTGGACGGGCTGGCTTTGCCGCCGCCCGGCGGCCGATGGCCCGGCGGTGTGCGAGCGGTCGCTGTGGATCATCGCGGGGCTGTTTCTATTGAGCCCGACGCAATACCCATGGTACTGGCTCTGGCTGCTTCCACTGCTGGCCGTCCGCCCGTCGCCGGGGCTGCTCGTGCTGACGGCAACGCTACCGATGTACTACTTGCGTTTTCCCATGCGTGAACTCGAATTGACCGCCTGGTTCAACCACGGCGTCGTCTGGCTTCAGTTCCTCCCCGCCTATGCCCTGTTGGCCG
>SKJM01000813.1 GCA_007122045.1 Planctomycetales bacterium
GGGCGATTCGGCCGGCGGCGCAACGGTCAGCGCGCCCGTGCCGATCCCGCCGCCCACCACTTTCAGAAATGAACGTCGTTTCATGATTTGCTCCTCGCTGGATGGGCCCGGACGGATCCTCGGCCCGGTTGGTATTGCGGAAAACGCCCGCCCGGCGAACCGGCCGCGCCGGGCACCGATGGCAAGGGGTGCACTTTCATCGTATCAGAACCCGAGCCATGGGGCAAACCGGCGGGGTGGCTTGAAGGGAACGCCGGGGCGCGGTTTACTGGTCGGCGTGTGCGACGCCCGGCAGTATCAGCTTCTGTAACCGAGGCGGGTAAGGGAGACGGTCCCATTTTCGCAGCGAAAGACGGCTCCCCACAATCAATACCCCCTTCACCGCAAACCTTCGGGTAGTCCCCCGTGAACGGCTATCAGCTTCTCGACTTCGGCGAAGGACGCCGCCTGGAACGGTTTGGCACGTTTGTCGTCGACCGGCCGTGCCCGACCGCCGAGGGCCTTGTCAAGGCCGAGCCGGGGGCCTGGGCGGCCGCCGACGCGCGATTCGAACGCGGCGAGTCGCGGGAGGGCGAGTGGCTGGGTTCGGAACCGCCCGAACCGTGGACCGTCGGGCACTCGGCCATGACATTCGAACTGAAACTCACACCGCAGGGGCAAGTGGGCCTCTTCCCCGAGCAGGCCGATAATTGGCATTGGATCCGCGAACGCGTGCGGGCCGGCGCGGCGGCCGGAAACCCGGGGCGGGTGCTCAACCTGTTCGCGTACACCGGCGGCAGCACGCTGGCCGCCGCGGCGGCGGGCGCCGAGGTCGTGCACGTGGACGCCGCCAAGAACATCGTCGCCTGGGCGCGGCGGAACGCGGGGCTTTCCGGGCTGGAGGCACGCCCGATCCACTGGATCGTCGAGGACGTACGCAAGTTCGTACGGCGCGAGCTGCGGCGCGGCAGCCGGTACGACGCCGTGATCCTCGACCCGCCCAGCTACGGCCACGGCCGGCGCGGCGAGGTGTGGCGGCTGTCGAAGCATCTGGCGGGCCTGCTGGCCGCGTGCGCCGAACTGACCGGCGGCCGGCCCCGCTTCGTCCTGCTCACCTGCCACACGCCCGGCTTCGGTCCCGACCGGCTCGCCGAAATGACCCGCGAGGCGTTCGGCGACGATGCGTTCGGCTCGGTCGACGCCGGGCCGCTGGTGCTTACCACGGCGTCGGGCCGCCGGCTGCCGGCGGGCGCGGCGGTGCGGGCCCAGGGACCGTCACCGGCAGCGCGCTAATACGGGCAGGAAGCAGCACGTTCCGGCCGCTTGACGCAACCTGGAGAACGCGGTAATCTTCAACCGTGGGGGGAGTGCGCGTGGTCAGGCGACGACCTCATGCCAAGGGCCCGATGCTTGCTGCAGATCAGCACTAGACCCATCCGATTTGAACACGCCGGGACAATGGTCCTTTCGGCCCGCGTCAGGGCGCCTCGACCGCCGGAACGTACAGGGTAACGCACCGCAAGCCGCCTTCGCGCCGGGCGATGCGATCGGCGTCGATCCCAACCACGTCCCATTCCGGCAGGAGCCGGCGATAGACGGCCAGGGCTTTCTCGCCTGTGGCCGGGGCGGCGCCGGGATAGGCGGGTACCAGCAGCGCCCCGTTGGCAAACACGACATTCGTGAAACTCCGCCACACGCCGTCCTCGTTCGAGGGCATGGGAATGCGAAGCACCTTCAGCGGACCGCGAGGCGTGCGCACTTCCGCCAGGCGGGCCGCGTTCCGATCGAGCACGGCCGCGTTGTCCGGATCGACGGACGCGTCGTACTCGCCCACGACGATCGTCTGCGGGCCAGTGAAACAGGCGAACATGTCGACGTGGCCCGTCGGCTCGCCCTCGAGGTGCTCCAGCACGACCACCTGCTCCGCGCCGCCGTGGCGGTTCAGAAAGCCTGCCGCCGTGCCGGCGTCGTGGCCCCGTTCGATGTTGGCGTTGATCGACCGCGTGGTGGTGACGACCAGTCCCTCGCCGTTGCTCAGGAGGTTTCCTCCCTGCCATCGTAGCGGGATGGCGGTCGTCGCCGCTTCGAACCGTTCGGCAATGGCGGCGGAAGCCTCCTCATCGCGATCGCGCCCCGACTGGCCGTAAGCGGCGTCGATGGCGTGGAGTGCGCCGTCGGCGTCGACGAAGATCGGCCCGAAATCGCGCACCCAGCCGGTATCGGTCGGCACGGTCACGAACCGGAGCTTCTCGGGCGAGAGGCCGCGTTCGGCGAGCACTCGGCTTGCCGCCTCGCGCTGGCGGGCGGAGGAAACCAGGAACACGACCGGCTGGCGCGGCTTCATTTGCCGGACGAGTTGGGCCAGGGCGTCGGGGGCCTCGGCGGCAAGCCAGCCGCCCGCCAGAACAATGGCCCCGTGGGCCTCAAAATCGGCGGGCAACCGGCGCTTCGGCGCGTGCGGCGCCCCGTCGAAAGTGAACACCTGCGGGCCGATGAACCATTGCCGATTCCACATCCTGGCAAAGGCGCCGTCCGATTGGAGCAACTCCGCATCGCGTCGAGGCGTCTGGTCATTGGGGGCCGCCTGAGCCGTGGGCGTGCGGCCGCCGGCACACGCTCGCGCCGCTCCGCTACCCCCCGGCGCAGACGCCTCCCCCGCGGCCGTCGCCGCCGTCATGGCAGTCGCGACGACGAGCGCCAAGCTTGGCCGGCGGGCAAGCCGGTCCCGAAGAGAGCGGTTTTCGAGTGTGTTCCAGCGCATTCTAGAGTCCGAGCGGCAGCAACGTCCGGGACTTCCGAAGTCCGAAGGTCCTCATCATCCAGTATAGCTGATTTGCCATCGAGCTGCGCTGCCGGAGCCGGAGAC
>SKJM01000594.1 GCA_007122045.1 Planctomycetales bacterium
GACAATGCCGTTGCCGTACTCGGCGGGGCGGGCTACCAGTTCGTCCGGCGCCAAGGCGTTGAGATGCTCGATCACCTCGCCGATGGTGGTCAGCCCGCTCACGTCGACCTCGAAGACCTCGCCGCCGGCGAGGGTGATGGTGAAGTCGGTGCCGTCGACCGGGTGAATGCCCCGGCCGTAGTTGAGGTCTTCCAGCCGCGTATCGGCCGTGAAGGTGCGCAGCCCCAACTGCTCGGCCGTTTCGCCGCCGTTTTCGCCGATCATGAAGTCGCTGCCGCTCACCCGGGAGCGGAGGTCGATTCCCGTCCGGCTCCGGTTGATTTCGGCCAGCACGCCGGCGTCGAAGCCGTTGAGCTTGTTGAGGAGGTCTTCGACGGTTTGGGCGGTCTGGAAGTCGACGTCGTAGAACCCGTTCTGGTTCTCGATACGCAGCCCGCGCCGGTCGAACGCCTCGCCGCGGCCTTCGGCCATCACCGCGGCGGCGCCGGCCATGACCGCGCCTTGGCCGCCGTTGACGTCGTCGAGCCGGTCGATCGCGGCCGTATAGGGCAGGTCCTCCGCCGCAGTGAACGCGTTGATGGCGGCCACCACGCCGGCGGCCGTCGATGCGCCCTCGCGGATGTACACGGTCATGGCCGGCGGGCCGTCGGGGTCGCCGGGGTCGTAGTCGACGTACTCGTTCCCGGCGGTCACGTCCGGGGCGTCGACCAGCGTGATGGTCAGGCCGTCGAGAGCCTCGCCCGGCTCGTCGGCCACGATGCGGATGTCGTTGTCGGCGCCCGGCGAGTGGAGCACCGCCCGGGCGCGCACGCCCAGGACGTCGTCGAGCGACGTGGTGCCGCGGAGCACCGGGTCGAGGTCGCGGCCTTCAATCGGTTCGGTTCCCACGCCGATGTCGCGCAGGATTCCCAGCTCGTGGGCCACGGTGCCGCTACCCACCTCGTGGATCGACAAGTTACCCTCCGCCCCGGCCAACCGGATGCGGAGGGTGGTGCTGGTCACCTCGACGAACAGTTCGCGGCCCTCGGGCGGATGGGCCTTGATCAGGGCCGCGAGGTCGCCGATCGTTTCCGCGGAACTCAGGTCGATGGTGCTCACCTTCGTGCCGTCCGATATCTGGATGCTCCCCTTACTGATGCCCCGGCCGCCGCGCAGGTCGGCGATTCGGGTGTCGTGGGTGAGCTGCGGGTCGAGGTCGACGCTGCCGCGGACCGGCTCGCTCAGGGCGCCGAACACCTCCCCGCCGTGCAAGTTCGTGGCGAACAACAGGTCGATGTCGGCATAGCTCTGGATGCGCCCTTCGTTGCCGTCGTATCGAACGGTTCCGTCGGGCAGGGAAGTGAACGGGCGCACGGAAGTGCGCGTGCCGGCGAACAAGTACCGCCCGCGGAACATCTGGTTGCCCGTGTCCATCAAGGTGCGCAGCGCCTGGCCGACCTGCTGGGCCGCCGCGCGGCGCTGGTCGTCGGTGGCCGTGGTGCCCATCACCCCGAGGGCCGTGGCCCGAACCTCGGCCATGGTGTTCGCCACGCTGGAGATGGTCACCTCGGTATTGCTCAGGTACGTCTGGTTCGTCGACAGGTTGGAGGCGATTTGCCCCTTCCGCTCCAGCAGGTCCTGCAGGCTCATGATGCGCATCGCGGCCACCGGGTCCTCGCTGGGCGCCTGGAACCGCCTGCCGGTGGCAAGCTGCATCTGGAGGCGGAACAAGTCGCCCTGGTCGAACTGCACCTGGTTGAGCAGTCGCTGCCGGATGAACAGGTCGCTCACCCGGGTGGTCGGAATGCCGGTAATTGCCGTAGCCATGGCCGCAACCGGGACGCGATCCCTTGGGTTCCGTCCCGCCCCCCCCGGTCAGATGTTTACGAGGATTTCGAACAACTCACTCAACGTGGCGATGTACTTGGCCGACGCGATGTACGAATACTGGTAGGCCATCATCTTGATCGCTTCTTCGTCCAGGTTGACCCCGCTGATGGCCAGCCGCTGGCCGCGCAGGGTCGTTTCGAACACCCGGGCGCCGTCGGCGTCGGCGCGGGCGACGGTGGAGCCCTGGGTGGTCTTGCCGACCAGGCGATGGTACAGCACCCCAATCGAGGCGCCGTCGTGGGAGGCGACGGGCCGGTCGAGGAACCTGGCCAGTTCCACGGCCATTTCGGTATCGGCTCCCACGCCGTTTTTCGAGGCGGCGAACTTGGCCGGGTCCTGTCGGACGTCGGCGTTGACGCCGATGTCCCGCGCCGCCGTGCCGGTGAAGAACGTCGCCACCCCCAGCGCGGCCAGCACGCCGCTGGTGTCGGCGGCGAAGGCGATCTGCTGGTCGGGCGCCTGGCTGGTGATGTGCAGCCGCCGGTCGAGCGTGATTTCGGCCGCCACGCCGTCAATGGCATTGAGCATGTCGGCCAGGTCGGCCAGCGTCGTGCCGCGCCCCAAGCCGTCCAGGTCGACGTGAATGTCGGTCGTTTGGGTAAGCTGCGTCTTGGTGTTGTACACCATCACCTGAAACGAGCCGTTCTGGGGGGAAAACGGCAGGCCGGCCTGGCTCAGCGCCGCGTGGATGTCGTCGACCGCGTATTCGCCGGTCACCTGGCGGAAGCCGTTGAGCCCCTGCCCGCTTGTGTACAGCTTGTTGAACTCCAGGGCGAACGTTCGGGCGAAGGCGTCGAGGTCGTCGAGGAACGAGCCGAGGACGTCGTCCCGCGCGGTGAGCAGTCCCTTCAACTTGCCGGAGGCCGGGTTCAGCGGCGCGTCGGTGTCTTTCAAGTGGATGTCGGCCACGGTCATGCCGCGGTCGGTGTCCACCACGACCTCCACTTCCCGCTTGGTGCCTTCGTACACGAGGAA
>SKJM01000767.1 GCA_007122045.1 Planctomycetales bacterium
CTGCTCAGCGTAGTACGTCTTCGCAAGCGTCGACAGCATGCTCATGGGCGACTTGCAGGTGGAGGCATGGCGAATCAGTTCCGGGTAGAACTTCTCCATGAAGTTGATCCAGCCGGGCGAGCAGGAGGTGATCATCGGCAGCGGGCCTTCCTTCAGCCGGGTGAGGAACTCGTGGGCCTCCTCGACGATCGTCAGGTCGGCTCCGAAGTCGGTGTCGAACACGGCGTCGAACCCCAGCCGCCTCAGGCCGGTGATCATCTGCCCGGTGGCCGGCGTGCCGGCGGCCATCCCGAAACCTTCGCCCATGGCGGCGCGGATCGAGGGCGCTGTTTGCACGACCACGTGCTTGTCAGGGTCGGCCAGGGCCTGCCACACGTCGTCGGTTTCCGGCCGTTCGAGGAACGCGGCCACGGGGCACACATTGATGCACTGTCCGCACTGGATGCACACCGAGTCGTCCATGTTGACCAGGTGCGCCGGCCCGACGACCGTGAGGAACCCCCGCCCGTGCTGGCTCAGGTTGTACACGCCCTGGATTTCCGCGCAGACGCGCACGCACCGGCCGCACAGGATGCACTTATTCGGGTCGCGAACGACCGAATGGCTGCTGGCCTCGATGGGGAACTCCTTGCGCTCGCCCTCGAACAGGCGGCGCCGCACGCCGGTGGCGTAGGCCAGGTTTTGCAGCTCGCAGTTCGAGTCGCGCTCGCAGGTCTGGCAGTCCTTGGTGTGGTTGTCGAGGATCAATTCGACAATATCTCGACGCGCCTGGCGGATTTGCGGCGAGTTCGTCTCGACCACCATGCCCTCCCAGACCGCTACGCTGCACGCCGCCAGGTAATGGCCGAAATCCTTCACCTCGACGATGCATACCCGGCACGAGCCTGAAAGACTCAGGTCCGGGTGGTAGCACAGTCGTGGAATGTACACCCCTAGCGAGTCGGCCGCCTCCATGATGGTCGTGCCTTCGGGCACAGTAAGCTGGGTGCCGTCGATGGTCAGGGTGATTTGCTTGCGTTTGGCCATGGCTGGAGCCTTCGGTTGTGGGCGATTGCTATTTTCGAGCGACGGCGTCGAAGCGGCATACTTCGAAGCATTTGCCGCACTTAATGCACCGCGACTGATCGATCACGTGCGGCTTGCGCCGCTCGCCGTCAATGCAACTGACCGGGCAGTTGCGCGCACACACGGTGCAACCGACGCATTTGTCCGGAATGATTTCGTAGTACAGCAGCGCCACGCACTTGCACGCGGGGCAATTCTTGTCGGTTACGTGGGCAAGGTATTCGTCGCGATAGTGGGTGAGCGTACTGAGCACCGGGTTGGGCGCCGCCCGACCCAGCCCGCAAAGCGACGCGTTCTTCATCAGCTTGCCTAGCCGCTCCAGCTTATCGAGATCCTCCGGCACGCCCTGCCCCTGGGTAATGCGGTCGAGAATCTCCAGCATCCGCTTGGTGCCCTCGCGGCAGGGGGTGCACTTGCCGCACGACTCGTCCTCGGAGAACGTCATGAAGAACTTGGCGATGTCGACCATGCAGTCGGTCTCGTCGAGCACGATCATCCCGCCGGAGCCCATGATGGAGCCGGCTTCGGCCAGGGTGTCGAAGTCGACGGGCGTGTCGAGCCACTCGGCGGGGATACAGCCGCCGGCCGGCCCGCCGGTCTGAACCGCCTTGATGCCGGCGCCGGTGGCCGTGCCGCAGCCGATGCCCTCGACGATCTCGCGCAGGGTGCTTCCCATGGGCACTTCGATGAGCCCGGTATGCTGCACCTTGCCGGCCAGGGCGAACACCTTGGTGCCGCCGCTGCGGTCGGTGCCCAGCCGGGTGAACCAGTCGGCGCCGTAGTTGATCACGGCGGTGACGTTGGCGAAGGTTTCGACGTTGTTGATCACGGTCGGGTGGCCCCACAGGCCCCGCTCGGTCGGGTAGGGCGGCCGCACGCGGGGTTGCCCCCGCTCGCCTTCGATCGAGTGGATCAGGGCGGTCTCCTCGCCGCAGACGAACGCGCCGGCGCCGAGGCGGATTTCCACGTCGAAATCGAACCCGGAGCCCAGGATGTCCTCGCCCAGCAGGCCCCACTCGCGGCAGCGGTCGATGGCGTTCTGGATGCGCCGGATGGCCATGGGATACTCGGCCCGCACGTAGTAGTACCCCTGCCGCGCCCCGATGGCGAAGGCGCCGATGATCATGCCTTCGAGCACGTTCAGGGGGTCCGATTCCAGCATGCTGCGGTCCATGAACGCGCCGGGGTCGCCCTCGTCGGCGTTGCAGATGAGGTACTTCACCGGGTCCTTGGCCTCGTGGCCCATCTTCCACTTCAGCCCGGTCGGATACCCCCCGCCGCCGCGGCCGCGGAGCTTCGAGCGGCTGATCTCGTCGATCACCCACTTCGGGTCGTTGTGTTCCAGCACCGATTTGAGCGCCTCGAAGCCCCGGTAGTGGAAGTACTCCTCGATGCTGTCGGGGTCGATGACGCCGTTGTGCCGCAGGGCGACGCGCGTCTGCCGGTTGAAGAAGGCGACGTCGCCGTAGATTTCGAAGAACTTTCGGCCCACGGTCTTGCCCGGCACCGTCAGGGCCTCCACCGGGCGGCCCCCCAGCACGTGCTCGCGGATGACTGTGTCGAGTTCCTCCTCGTCGTGTACGCGGTAGAGTATTTTGTCGGGCCGGATGAGCAGGTGCGAGCACGTGCCCACGTCTTCCTTCCCGCACGCACCGAAGCAACTGGCCGCCGTCACCCGCACCGACTCCGGGGCCACGCCGGCGGCGCGGAGCTTCTCGGGCAAGAGGTCGGCCAGCGGCTTGGGGCCTTGCCAGCCGCAGCGGCGGCTTTGACAGTGGAGGATTTCATGCTGGGCAGGCTGTTCAATTGGGCCGTCCAGTACCTTGTCCCAGAGGGGCTCGCCCTCGAGCACGTGCCGGGTGAAGATGGCGTGGACCAGTTCGCGGTCGACGTGCTCGTACTTCACCGGCAGTTGCCCCGGCACGAAAATGCCGACGATCGGCTCGCGGCTGCACCGTCCGGCGCAGCCGGTCTGGTGCAGCGCGATGTCGTCGCGGCCCGAGGCGGCCACGTGCTTGCGGAGTTCGTCGTACACGTGTCGCGCGCCGGCGGCGTTCTCGCACGTGGCCGAGCCCACCTGGATGAAGATGCGTTCGCCCGCCCGGCGCTCGCGCAGCGCCTCCGCTGCCCGGTTGCGGAGCGACTCGAAATGTTCGGCGATGGTCGTCATGATCTGGCACCCCGGCGTGTGGACTCTGCGAGCGAGATTGTACGCGCGGCTCAGGCCATTGTAAACCCGCCCCCCCCGCTTCCAGAAACGCCGCTGGCGGGCTTGCCCCGCTCGGAGCCGTGGTCAACCGGCTACCCGTCATCCTTACCTGGCGCCTGGCGGATGTCGGGCGTCCAATATAATGAACCGTGCAGGTTGACCGACTCGCCGCCCATCAAGGCTGGGGTTTTTCGGCCAGCCCGGCGATGACCTTCGCGCCGAGCGAGCGGCTGTAAACCCGCACGTCGTCGACGGCGCCGCCCAGATAGGCTACGCCGTCACGGAGTCCGATGACGATCGATTCTCCGCCGGCGCGGATGCGCCCCGGCCGTTGGGTGCGGCGGGCGACCGGTTCGCTATTGAGGTAAAGCACGCTTTCGCCCGTTTCGTTGTCGTAGGTGCCGGCCACGTGGATCCACTGGCCCGCCTCGATACGGCCCGCGGGGCTGCCCGCGCTGCGCCACGCGCCGTCCTCGGCCAGCACGTCGAAGCTGATGGAGTACGGCGGCTCGGTCTCCCGGACCATAAGGCGATAGCGCTGTGGAGATTCCACAATGCCGGCGTTGCCCCGCGCGTACGGCTGCGCCGCGTCGAGCCGGACCCAGGCGGCCAGCGTGACGGCCTCGCGCGGGACTGCGGGCGCGGTGAGCGTGGCGCGCCCGACGGTTTGGGCCTCCTCGCCGCCGCACCGCAGCGCCTGCCCGTCGCCCCGCGCGGTGAACGTCGCGTTGGTCAGGCGGCAGTCGGCCCCGCGGTCCGAACGGTCGGCGGCGGTCTCGGCCCCGTCGTCGAGACCGTCGAAGTTCCAGTGGGCCGCCAGGTGGGCCGCGGCCTCCTCCGGGTCATCGACCACGAAGCGCCGGTCAAAGGCGTGCATCTCAGCGGCTTCCTCGGGCGAAAGGCGGCGAAGGACGTGGATCGCTACCGGTTCGAGAGCCACCGTGTCGGGCGGCGCCCAGGCGGGGGCCTCCGGATTGTGAATCCACGCCGTCGTGGTTTGCATGGGGTAGTTGCACACGCACAGTTCGCTGTAATGCGGTATGCTGAGAATGCCCGATGCGGCCACCAGGCTGTTGCTGCATCCGGAACGCATGTTGCGGAAGAAATGCTGCTCGCCCGTCGCGTGATCGGCGTAACTGACCGTCCAGGCGCGGCGGAACGTGAGGTGCGGGCCGGCCACCGCGTAGTTGCATCCGCCGTGCGCGAATAGGCCGCTTTCGACCAGTTCGCCGCCGGCGATATCGAACATGCGGCCTCGCTGGTCGATCATCCGATCGCCCATGACAATGACGGGCTGGACGAGGGACATCGGCTTCTCCCAAACCGGCTCGCCGCTGCCGGCGTCGAGCAGGACCGTGGTGCCGGCGCGTCCGGCGAGCAGCCGGCCCTGGCCGGTTTCATACGCGAGCCAGTCGTCGGTGCCGCGCACGGTCGTCCAACCCGAGGCGCCGAACTGCCGATAGGCCGCCCGGTATTCGTAGCGCCACAGTTCCCGGCCGGCGGTCTCGTCGAGCGCGACGACCTGCGAGGGGCTTTCGTCCACGTCGCCGCCGCGCCGCTGCCAGCGGCCGATCGCCAGCGGCGACAGGGAATCGGTTGCGTACACCCGGCCGTCACCTATCGCCAGCGCCTTGATGTTGAATCGCTCGGCGGCCTCCCGACGCCACCGTTCCGTGCCGGTAGCCCGGTCGAGGCAGATGAGCACATCCGCGTCCCACAATCCCTGTTCAATCGCCCGAACGCCATCGAGGTGGGAAGCCGCGATGAGGATCGAGCGGTCGGACACCACGATTCCGGACGCCCGGGCGGGCTCGCCCTCGCCGGCGGCGTACTCGATTCGCCGCAGGGGCTCGCCGGTGGCCGGATCGTACACCACGCACAGGCCCCGGCCGGCGGCGTACACGCCGTCGGCAACGGCGGCGTGGCGCGTGATGAACCCGGCGTCGTCGCCCTCGCCGCGGATTTGCCACAGGACGCGGCCGGTGTAGGCGTCGTAGGCGAAAAGCGTTTGCGTATGCTGCTGAAGGGCGAACACTCGGCCCTCGACCACCTGGGGTTTGACCCCGATGCCGTAGTCCTTGTGCTTGACGAACCCGTAGCCGGGCCCGTCGCCGAACCACAGCGGGGCCAGCGGGGCGCGCACGGCGGTGTCGCGGGAGAAGAAGCTGCGGGCCGGGTCGGACGTCTCGTGCGTCCAGTCGGCCGCGCCCTCGGGACCGCCGGGCCGGGAAAGCGTGACGCCGTGGGCGTCGGCCGCCAGTTCCGCGCCCGCAAGCGCGGCCGCGCGGGCCTGTTCGGCAAACCGTGCGTTTTGAGCCGCGGTGCCGGTGAACCGCAGCCGCCCGCCGTAGGGCCGCACCGAATGCCACGCTTGGCGCAATTGCGGCGCGGTGGGTACGTCCAGCGCGTCGCCCCGCAGCCACAGAACCGTGGCGATGTACGGGGGCAGATGAAACGCGAGTGGATCGCCGCCGAATTGCTCCACGCGCGTGCCGAAGGTGCCCGCGGCGGCGAGTCGCCGGCGCTCGCTTTCGTTCCGTCCCGCGTCGTCGGAAACGACGATCACCCGCGTGCCCGTGGTCTGCACAAGGTGTTCGGTCTCTTCCGGGCTCAGCCCACCCAGGGCGATGAAGAAGCCGGCTTCGGGATAGCCCGCTGCCTCCAGCGCCGGCGAAGCGTGGGGCTCGACGGCAGCCACTTTCGATTCCGCCGGCGCCGTGCCGGGGCCGGCGCCCACGCCGAAGCACAGCAGCGTGCCGTCCTCGAGCGCGGCGAAAAGCCGGCCTCCGGCCGCAATGACCGACGTCGGACGCGCGTCGGTCTCATGCCGCCAGGTCACCTCCACGGCGGGCGAGTCGCTCGTAAGCCGCAACGCCACGAGGCTCTGGCCGGCCCGGCCGTAAAAGGTATCGCCGGCCCGGGCAAACAACTGCGTATCGCCGCCGAGCCCGGTGGGGGCGCGCAGCGTCATTCGGGCGTCCCAGCGGAAGACGACGGACACCGCTTGCAGCGGGCTTTCGCCGTATTCGGAAACGCCGCTGTCGTCCAGGTCGTGGGCCAAGAGCACTCCGTCGATAAGGCTGTACGCCGTCGCGCCGTCGAGGATCGAATACGCATCGGCCCCGGCGAACATCTTGTACGGCTGCCGGGGCGATTCGGTCAGGTCGCGCCGGGTTTCCACGGCCTTCGGATCGGTTTCACCGGCGGCCTGGAAGGTATTGCCCACCTCGCGGAAGTCGGCCAGCGAGAGCACGCCCGTTCGGCCGACGAGCAGGTACTCGCCGCCGAGCACGACGCGCCAGTGGCCGCTGCGGTACCCCATCACGTAGTGGAACAGCGAGCCGTCGGCGCGGTTCAGCCCCAGCGGATGCGACCGGCCGGCCGGCACAATCAGCCGGTCGCCGGTGGCCAGCAGGTACCCCTGCGGCGAGATGCCGGAGTCGTGGCGGGCGTCGTGGTCGATGCGGACACCCTGAATGTGCCCCAGGCTGGAGTTCACCCAGTGCGGCTCGCCCGTGCGAACGTCGAGGGCCCAGACGAACACGCCCATCGTGGGCCACGCGCCGCTTGCGAAGTACACGGTATCGTCCGCCACCACCGCGCCGCCGCGGACCGGCCAGTGCGAAATCAGCCGGTTGTTGCCCAGCAGCCGGGCATCCGGAGCGTCGGGCAGGAACGCGCGGTGCTCCCACAGCAGCCGGCCGGTTTGCAGGTCGAGGCATCGGAAGCGGCCGTCGTCGGCGCCGAACAGCACGCGGCCCTGATGAAGCACCGGGGCCAGCCGCACCGGCGCCTCGGCGTCATAGCGCCACCGTTCCTCGCCCGTCTCGACCGCGTAGGCCCTGACGCTTCCATCGGCGGGACAGGCCACCACCAGCACGCCGTCGGCGCACACCGGCTCGTGGGAGGCGTCGAACTGCTTGCGCGGCTCGTTGGGAAAGGCCACTTCGTACCGCGGCAGCCGCCGCTGCCAATGCAATTCCAACCCGGCGGGCAGTTCATGAGGCGAGAAGCCCGAGCGGCCCGCGTCGTACCGGTACGTCGGCCAACCGTCCTCTCCCCTTGCCTCGCAAGGCACGCAGGCGAGCAGGCAGGCCGATATGACCGCAAAATGCATCCAATGCCGGACAAACATCGTATACAACCTCCGCTCGTAAAGCCGCGTCGAACGCGATCTATTTCTCTCCAGTACCGCGACTGGCGGTAACGGCAATCGGGGTTATTCACTCCCGTGGCAATCGTGAGACCAAAGTGTCCCTGCCCGCCAGATCAGCCATTTTCCAGACCTCCATTCGAGGTAGAGAATCGCCGTTTCTCCGCCAATCGCGGATGAAACGATCGTGCCCCAGGGGCCGACCGACGTGGAGGGCCGCGCCGTCGAAAGAGGGTGCAGAACGCCGAGCGCCGTCCCCCGGCGGGTCGAGCGTCATGACGAGAACGCCGTCCAGCAGGGCGGTATCGCCTCGCCTCCGATTGATCTCCAGGCCCCCGCCCAATCGGAGCAGGCCGCGTGCGAGGCCGGGTTGCCGGGGCACCCAGTCGGGACCGGCGAGCCGCCCGCTGTCGAGCCGGTGCCAGCGGACGTAATCGGCACGCCGCCGGTATCCGCTGCGCGGCGAGGGATCGTAGATGATCAGAATGTTTGGATCCAGCCTCCCCCGTGCATCGATGCCGTAGCCGACGGCCGTCACCCAGTGGCCGCCGCCGCGATGGTAGGTGTCGGTTTCCTCGTCGTAGCGATACCAACCGATGTTGAACCAGGCCGCGCGGGGACCGGGCAGCCGGTCGGCAATCCACTGCGGATCCGGGTACTGCCCCCGGCGATGCTCGGCGCCGACCGCTCGCCAGCCCTGAAACTCGAAACGCGCCGAGTAGCCCTGTTCGGTCACGTAGCGGTTCGCGCCGCGGATCATCCGCGACACGTTGGTTCCGCGCCGGCTGCCTGCCGCGGTATAGCCGTCGCCGGCCAGCGTGCGCGCCACCGCGCGGTGTGCTTCGTCTTCGCACGGTAAGCCGGGCACCAGCCGGGGGTACCCCAGGGCGGCCAGCGCGAACATCGAATTGGAAATGGCAACCGGGCCGCAGCAGTTCGCGCCCCCATCGGGCAGCCGGGCCCGCCGGTCGGTCTGCGTCAGATCGCGGGTGATTGCTACTTTTTCCGTGCAATACCGCGGCGAATCGCCCCCGCCGACCTCCGCCCTTGCCGGCAAAACCCCGATCGGCAAACTGCCGATCCACAACAAACCAACCATTGCGTACGTACGCATCGAAACCTCCGCCAGGTGCATCCATCGCCCAAAGCGCTTCCTGCTCCATGTAGGGCAGGATGTTATGGCCCCATCCGCCCGCCTGCCTCATGCTGAATCCGCGGTCGGGATCGCCCGTCCAATGGTAGCCCCAGCCGCCGGTGGGAAAGAATCCGTGGGCCCGTTCGTGGTGGTGGAACGCCAGGGCCATCTGCTTGAGGTTATTCTGGCATTGCAGCCTCCGCGCCGCCTCGCGGGCCGCCTGCACGGCCGGCAGCAGCAACCCGATGAGAATGCCAATGATGGTGATGACCACCAGCAGTTCAACCAGGGTAAAACCGGCTCTTGGACTTTGGATTTCAGATTTTCGATTTTGGGTTCTGGATTTCCGATGGGGCGTCATGACGGTCACCTTGTGGAGGCTTGACGCGACCTCATCCCAATGCTCCTGAATCACCGGCGTCAGTACTGGCTGTCGTCGAGCACCTCGCCGGAGTCGCGATCGCCGAGAACCCGGTGGACGTTCGGGTCGATCGCGTAGCTGATCGTGCGGACCGACCCGTCGCACAGCGCCATGTTGAACGAGCCGCTGTGCGCGCTGCCGAAGGCCCACGGGTGGCTCCGGCCGGCCCGGTCCTGGGCCGGCGCCTTGATGGTGCTGCTAAGCACGTCCTGGTCGTGGCCGATGTAGAGGCCCTGGTCGTCATTCGCGGGCGCGCCGTTGAAGTAATTGAGCGGGTTGAGGTATCGTTCCCCCACCATGTACGTATTGCTCAAGCCGTCGCGGATGTGGGCGGAGTTGATTTCGCTGCGCCGGTACACGACGCCGTTGTAGTGGCGGTTCACACTGCCGTGGTAGGTCCGGCGCCAGTCCTCGTCGCTCATGGAATCGCCTGACGAATAGGAGCCCGGACTGTTCCCGCCCCAGTAGCCGTTGCTGCCCATGTTGGCGGCATAATCGCTCCGACCGAAGGCCGGCGGCTTGATCCCCCACGGGCGGAGACTGGCGCTGTGGACGAATGGATACGCAATGGTGCGGCGCCGGCTGGGGCAGTTGTGCAGCGCCAGGGGCGTGGCGAGGCGTTTGGAAACCTCGGCGCCCGGGTTCGACGCCCCCAGCCCCATGGCCCAAAGCGCTTCCTGCTCCAGGTATGGCAGCGTGTTATAGCCCCAGCCGCCCGGCTGCCGATGCGTGAACCCGCGTTCGGGATCGCCCACCCAATGGTATCCCCAGCCGCCGGTCGGGAAATGGCCATGGGCGTCCTTGTGGGAGTGGAACGCCAGGGCCATCTGCTTCAGGTTGTTCTGGCACTGCAACCGCCGCGCCGCCTCCCGGGCCGACTGGACGGCCGGCAGCAGCAGCGAGATCAGGATGCCGATGATGGTAATAACCACCAGGAGTTCGACGAGTGTGAACCCCGCGGGCCGGTTACAGAGTCCGGGTTTGCAGGCTGAAAAGTATCGCATCGTCCTCTCCTGAAGGTCCTTTCTGGAATGTGCGCCTCGCGCTCCGCGCAAGGGCGGGAATCATGATTCGCATAACGCTCCGCACCGACATCCGCCGGCGCTTGGGGCACCCGGTGCGAAACACACGCAACCTGGCTTCACGCGTGATGTGAAGAATGCGGGCCACGCGCCACATTGAGCTACCTCCTTCGCCGCCAAAGCAGCGCTCCGATTGCGCCGAACAGCAGCAGCCCAGCGCTACCCGGCTCGGGAACCAGTAGCGCAGCAAACGGCAGGACGCCCGCCGAAATGCGCACCTCGTCGATGTAGCCGCTGAAATGGCGGATATCGGTTCCCGTACCTCGGTGCCCGATATAGAAACGCCGCTCGGGGGTATTCAGTTCGGAGAAAGGAGCCGGCGCCGCGCTTTCCATCCAATCGCCGGTGGTGAGGTCCTTCACGCGGAACCAAGCCCCGACGTCATCAGTGCCCGTCATATCGCCGTCGTATGAGAACGCGATGTAATAGTCATGGCCCGGCGTCAACAGGATTCCCGAGCCGGCGTTAATATTGCTGCCTGTCGTGGAGCGAGCCTGATAATACAGTTCGTGTGTGTCCATTCCGCCCCAACCACGGGCGACGGCCATGGCAAAGCTGTCGTCATCGCCACCGCGGTGATACTGCGAAATGATGTAGTTGACGTCGTGCGCGTCGGGATCGTCGGCATAGTGGAGGAGAGCCTCGACGGTGAACGACTTCGAGAAGACGCTCATGACGTGCTCTCCGGGGGTC
>SKJM01000364.1 GCA_007122045.1 Planctomycetales bacterium
CGGGCCCAGGCGCGTTCGCGCCGCCGCGCCGCTCGGTGGGTGCGCGGATCGACCACGTGGTGCCCCTTCACGCCTATGCCCGACGCGCTGAGCGCCCCGCGGCGCAGCGCCAAGCGCCGCGGCCGGGGCCCGAAGGCCACGGTCCAGCCCGGCTCGCTGGGCGGCGCGTCCAAGGCCAGGATCGTGCTGGTGCTGGCCGCCAGCCGGGCGGCGGTCACGTCCCACTGCTCCAGCAGCGCCGCCATGCAGTCCAGCGCGAAGCCCTTGCCAATGCCGCCCAAGTCGACCCGCACGCCTTCGGCCGTCAACTCGACGCGGCAGCCGGCCGGCGTTAACCGGAGGCGTTCGCTCGGGTTCGAGCCCGGGGTGGAAGCGTACGTGACGTCGAACGCCCCGGCGGTCCGTCGTTGGACCTCCCGAGCCGTCGCGAGGCAGCGGAAGGTCTCCAGCGACACGACCGCCGTTTCCCCCCGCCGCAGCCGGTTGATGCGCCACACGTCGCTCCCTTCGACGAAGCGGCTCAACTGGCTCTCGAGCAGGTCCAACTCGGCAAAGGCGGCCCCGACTGCCTGGCGCGCGTAGCGGGCATCGGGATGCACCACCTCGGCCGAAAACGTGGTGGCCATCGCCTCGTGGAACAGCGTTTGCCGGTCGGGTTGCCGTGGTTGAGTCACGTCCGTTATGTAGTCGTGTAGGGTGGGTCGAGGTCGCGTAAGTCCTTGGTGGGTCTGCGCAAGCCGCGGCCAAACTGATTTACAGCCCGTGCGCCGGAAGTAAGGCGGGCGAAGCGACCGATGCCCCACCTGGGAAGCGGCTTGCTTGACCCACCCTACATCCTGTTGTGTCACGTCACGCCCGCCACGGCCGGGCGCGGTCCTTCGCCTCGGCGAACGTCTTTTGTGTAATGCGCACGTCCTGGGCGATCTCGAAGTCGAACATGCCGGCCAGGATGAAGTCGGCGCCGCTGGTGAATGCGTAACGGAAGGCGTCCTCGGGCGGAATCGCGCCGGCGGCCATCACCTTGAACGCGATCCACGGCTTCTCCACCGTCTTCATCAGCTCGACCGTCTCGTCGGGCAGGCCGCACCAGTAGCCGGGAAACTCGCGGTGGTCGTCGGCGGCCTCGCCCGGCTTCGGGCCGGTTCGATAGTTGTGATGGTGCAAGGTCTTGATGTAATAGTCGCCGCGCACCTTGTTCGCCTCGCACTGGCGCATCACTTCCAGCCGGTGGGCCCCAACGCCGCACGAAACGCCGTTCGCCTTGACCAGGTCGACCGCCTTGCCCAGCAGGTCGATGCCCTGCGGGCTGGTCATCCGGTCGGCATGGACGCCCCAGATGTAGATGGAATCGACGCCGTCGTCGACCATCCTCATCACGTGCTCGCCGTACTTGACCAGGCCCGGCTCGATGGGAGTGGTCGGGCAGATGATCCACTGCATCTTCCCGCCCCGGCGCCGGTGCTCCTGAAGCACCCGCAGCGCCGCATCGACCGTGTGGATCACCAGCGTATTGACGCCGTGCTCCTCGGCCAGCGCCAGGGTTTCGAGGATCTTCTCGGGCGTGTTGTAGTGGGCCGTCAGGTTGTACACGTACCGCAAATCGCGGCTGTGGGTGTAATGCGTCAACAGGTTGCCGCCCAGCATGAGCCGGCTCACCTCCATATCGCCCAGCTTTCCCTTCAGCAAGATGTTCTGGGGTTTCTGCTCGTCGGCGGCAACGGTTTCCAGCGCAAAGGCCGCCCCGGCCGAAGCCAAGGCCGAGCCTTTGACGAACGTGCGTCGAGAAATGGGTGATTCCATGACAGGTCTCCTGGTTGTTGTGTGGACGCCCCACCGGGATGAACCCGGGTGGTGGGGTTCATGGCTTGAGTGACTATTATTCCCCGACCGCCTCCAAGGCCAGCCGGTTCCACGCCTCCATCGATTCCCGCAAATGCACCTCGGCGTCGCCGCCGAGCCCGAAGCACATCAACCCGATGGGTCCATTATAACCCAGCCGGTGCAGGGTGCCCAGCAGCCCGGCCACGTCGAAAGACCCGCTCCCCAGCGGCTGGATGAGCCGGTCCCAGCCGCCCGGCGGCGGGTCGGCCCCGTTGATCGACACGGCGAACAGGTGCGGCATCGCCTCTTCGAGCGTCTTGTCGAGCCGGCCCGGATACTCCACCCGCAGCCAGTGGCAAAGGTTGAACATCGCGCCGAGGTTCTTCCGATCGACCTTGCGGGCAACCCGTACGGCATCGCCAATGGTCTCGACCCAATCGTTGGCATGGGGGTACAGCACCACGCGCTGTCCCGCGCCGGCGGCCAAATCGGCCACTTCGCGCAGGACGGGCACAACCCGGTCGTCGAAGGACGGGTCCGACCGCTTTCCACCGCGAATGGTCAGACTCAAGAGGACCTCGCGGCCGCGGAGCAGCTCGAGGGCATCGCGCAGACCCGGATCGTACGACACGGCGTCGGGACCGATCGTCACATAGTCGTGGAGCCAAACCAGCTTCAGACCCTTCTCGTCGAGCGTGGCCAGGCGTTCGGGCAGGCCCTTAAGCCTCAAGTGGCCCACTCCGTCGAAGCCGATAGCGCTGATCATTTCCGCCTGTTCGGCGTAATCGCGTTTCTTCGCGTCGTGCGTATCGTGGCAAAACACGAAGAAGGTGTTTTGCAGCCTGGGCTGGGCCGCGTCGGCGCCCGCCGCACCAGCGGCCATCGCGCCCAGCCATCCAAGGAACAACGTCAAGGATGTCATGGTCTTGCGCTCCTACTGAATAAGGTTGCGTAGGAATTCAACGCTCCCGCGTATGTTCTCATCGGAACCGTAGCACTCGATCGAGATGACG
>SKJM01000305.1 GCA_007122045.1 Planctomycetales bacterium
GGTTTGTATTTGCGAATGCCCATAATTCCAATCGTTCGTCAGCGTTTCTCGCCGGCCACCGCCCGGCCCGATAACCGGCCGCGGGCGGCAAGACGGTTAGAAGAAATCAATCCGGTGCTCCGGGTCCAGGGTAACGATGGCCTTCTTCCACGCCTTGGTCGTGCCGTAGCGGAACCGGGTGCGGCGCGGCTTCCCCCGCCGGTTCTGCGTGTTCACGCGAACCACCTTCACGTCGAACAATTCCTCGACGGCTCGCCGAATGTCGTCCTTCGTCGCCAGCCGGTTCACCTCGAACGCGTACGCGTTGTTCCGCGTGGCCCGGTGCATGCCCTTCTCCGTCACCAGTGGACGCAGCACGACTTGGTACGGCTCGAACTCAATGCCCGGGGGACCAACCTTCACCGCAATTGTCTTCGATGCCATTATTCCGTTCCTCCGCCGGGGGCGCCGGCCGCGGGTTCCTCATCCGGGGCATTGGCCGATGTCCCGGCATCATGGTCGGGGGGGCCGGCCGCTGCCGTCCCATCGTCGTTCGGTACGTCGGCCGGTGCCGCAGCCTCACCCTCCGGCTCCGAGCCGCTCGTCACCCGCCCGTTGGCGGCCACGCGGTCGCGAAACGCCAGCAGGGCCGAGCGGGTCATCAGCATCCGGCGCGGGCGCAGCACGTCCAGGGCGTTCAGGTCCGATACCGGCAGAATCGTAACCCCCGGCAAGTTCCGAACGCTCTTGTAGACGTTCGTATCATGCGTCTCGACGGCCACCAGCAGGGTCTGGCCGTCGATCCCCAACGCTTTGAGGATCGCGGCCATCTCGCGAGTCTTCGGTTCCGTAAACTGCAACTGGTCGATGAGCGTCACCTCGTCGTCGGTAATGCGGGAGGCGACGGCCATTCGGGTGGCCAGGCGGACGGCCTTCTTGGGCAAGTGGTAATGGTAATCGCGGGGCCGGATGGCGAAGATATGCCCCCCACCCCGACGGATGCCGCTGCGGCGCGAACCGGCCCGCGCGTTCCCCGTGCCCTTCTGGCGGTACATTTTCTTGGTGGTTCCGGAAACCTCGCTACGGCTCTTGGTCTTCGCCGACCCCTGCCGCCGGTTCGCCTGATACATAACCACGGCATCGTGCATCAGTTGCTTGCTGATGCGGGGGGCGAGCTGCGCGGGATCGATCTCGACCTGCCCCACCTCGGCGCCCGTTCGATCATATACCGGCAAACTGACCATGGCTCGTCTCGATTCTTGCTCTGTTGGATGGCTGTTTGGTGCGTGCCCCGCCCTGCCCCGCCCGCTAGCGGACCTTATTGGTTTGCCGAATCAGGAGATACCCCCCGTTCGGCCCGGGAATGCCGCCTCGGACGACCAGCAGATGGTTCTCCGGATCGACGCGCACCACCTTCAGGTTGCGGGTCGTGCACTGTTGGTTGCCGTAGCGGCCGGCCATTTGGGAGCCTTTGAACACGCGGGCCGGATCGGCGGCGCAACCGATGCCGCCCACGTGACGGTGGACTTTTTTCACGCCGTGCGATGCCCGCTGCCCGCGATAATTGTGCCGCTTCATCGCGCCGGCCGTGCCTCGGCCCTTGCTGGTTCCGGTGACGTCGACCGCTTCCACTTCGCCGAGGGCGGCCACGGTTACCTCCTGGCCCACTTCATAACCGTTCACCTCGCCGCGCAGTTCGCGGACGAACCGCTTAGGCTCGCACCCTGCCTTCGGGGTAGGCTCGACGCCGGCCGTGGATCGCGATCGCTGCCGCTTGCTGTCGAGCCGGGCAACGTGGCCCCGCACGGAACGAATGGCAAGGCGACGCGGCTTATCCAGATAACCCAATTGCACGGCCTCGTATCCGTCCCGTTCTCGCGTCTTCACTTGGATAACGTGACACGGACCCGCCTGAATGACGGTGACCGGGATGGCCGCGCCTGACTCGTCGTAAACTTGCGTCATCCCGACCTTGCGGCCGAGTAATCCTATGGTCATCGGTCTTGCCTTTCGTCGCCTCGCATGGCGGGAGGTCGCGGCCTGAAGCCGGGTTTACCCGCCAGGCTTCCGTTGCATATTCAGAATTCGCTTGGGTGGTTACTGGCGGCTGGTCGCCTTGATCTTGATGTCAACGCCGGCCGGAAGGCTCAACTTGTTCAGGGCCTCAATGGTCTTCGCCGTCGCCTGCATGATGTCGATCAACCGCTTGTGGGTTCGAATCTCGAACTGCTGCCGGGCTTTCTTGTCCACGTGGGGGCTGGAAAGGACCGTGTAGCGTTCGATGCGAGTGGGCAGCGGGATGGGCCCGTGCACAATCGAACCGGTCCGCTTGGCCGTATCGACAATCTCGGCCGCGCTCTGGTCCAGAATCGCGTGATCGTAAGCTTCCATCCGAATGCGGATGATCTCCTGAGTCATACCGGCCACGATGGTTCTCCGGGTCCTTTTCCGACGCCCACTTGTCAAATAACGCCACCGCCGAGGGTGGAAACCTTGGAGTTTAGCACTTGCCGCGGAAAGCGTCAACACCCCGCCGGGAAATTTTTTTCCCGCTCCGCCGCACCCCCCACACCGGCGGGCGCGGCGACCGATCGGACATGGGCCGTTTCGCTCCCGCCCCGCCTGAGGCCCGACAACGCGCGCGCCCAGAGGGTGTTTTCGGCTCACGAGTCGAACGTCGGCCACTTGCCCCGGCGGAACCGCAGGGCCACCACCGCGCTTTGAGCCATGCGGTCCTCCAGGTTCGGCCGGAAAACCGTAAGGATCAGCAGCGGCAGATACCAAGCCATGTACAGGCCCCCCTGCGGGACGTGCCAGAACTGCGAACCGAGCATCACTGCCGCGGAGCAGCTTAACAAGGTCCCCAGGTTTTTCTGGGCCGGCCAAATGGCAAGGCTTGCGCAGAGCGCCACGTAGGCAGCGGCCACGGGGATACGGAATACTGGCGAGTACTGCGCCCAAAATCCCGACGCATCCCGCGCCACGAACCCCACCAGGCCGAACATGTGCCGCAGGGCGAGGGGGAACTCGGCCGTCCCCATCAACGGCAGCAGCAGGACCGCCATGAGCAGGACGGCGGATGCCGCGGCCACCGAGAATCGCACCAGCCCCCGGCGCCAATAAAAACCACACCAGAGCGGGAGCAGGAACAGCGGGTAGAAGACCAGCGCCCCGGATAACCCGATCAGCAGCCCGGAAACAACCGGACGGCGGTACATGGCAACCGCCCACACGAGCAGTGCAGCGGGTACGCCGTGGTCCAGCCGGCCGGTCATCTGGCTCGAGTAGAACAGCAGCAGGTAAAGCGTTCCTGCGGCTACCCCCGTATGAATGTTGTCGAAGTGCCGAAACCCTACCAACGCGATGCCCAGCACCAGCGCCAGGTGCGCGAGGATGATCAAGGCTCGGGAAAAGGTCAGGCTCAGCAGGGCGCGGCGATACGCCTCCGTATTCGTCCGGTCGACCGCATCGAGCGTCTTCTCGCTCACGGCAGCCAACCGCAGCAGCGGCAGGTAGCCGGGCGTCGCTTCCGTCACGAGCGGTTGCCCGGCGAGTTGGTATTCTAGTCTTTCCTGGGGGTTCATGATGACATTGGCCATCAGGAACACCAGAAGCGAGCCGCCGGTGAACGTCAGCCCGCTCGCCGAAAGGTTCGGCTCCAGCAGCGGCCGGCGCACCATGACCGGGTCCAGCAGCAACCGGACCAGGAAGAAGCCGCTCACCGCGAACACCCAAACGTAGCCGCCCTGCACGAGCGCCGGCATATCTTTGACCAGGCCGTGGAAGATCAGCAGCAGGCCGGGCGAGAAGGCGATCAGGGCCATCAGGTCGACGTTGCGCACACTCCAGAAGCGGTGGAACTTGAAGAAGATGCCGATGGTCATCAGCGCCGAGACGTAAGCCCAGGTGGTCGGGCTGAGCTGGAATTCGAAGAGGATCTCGCGCATGGCCTTCGACGGAACCGGGCTGTAGTCGCCATCCACCGGGGGGTGGGCCCCATTTTCGCGACGGGCATCGTCATGGCGACTCGATGAACCACCCGCGAGCCCCGAAAGTGGGCCGCGCCCCAGCCCCCGCCGGAGATCGAACTCCCAGCGCGGGCCCGCGTGAACGGTTACGGGCTGGGCTGCTGTAAACCCCCAACTTATCCGTTCCGTTAGGGCTTTTCAACCCCCCAACCGCCCGCGGAAGCCAGGCTCCATTCGGTTACCGGTCCTCCCCGCGGACCTGCTCGAAGTAGAACACGCCCTTCTTGTTGGCCGTGGCGATGTCCAGCAGGCCGTTGCCGTTGATGTCGACTACCTCGAAGTGCATGCCGACCCCGCTGTCGTCGTCGATCACGTGGCGGATCCACTCCGGCCTGCCGTCGCGGCGCCGCAGCTCGTACCAGCACAGCAGGGCCGGCTCGTCGGCGCCGGGGTCGCGCCCGTTGTGGGCGTAGTACCGCTTGCCGGTAACGAAGTCCATCAGGCCGTTGCCGTTGATGTCGGCCAGCACCACGGCGTGCGTCTGCGAGAAACTCCGGTCGATTTCGTGGGTCGTCCAGCCGTCGGCCGTCTGCTCGTGCCACCAGATGCCGTAGTCGTGGGCGCTGGTGGTCAGCACCTCGGCGCGGCCGTCGCCGCTGAAGTCGTACACGAGCATCTGGGCGCAGGCGGGACCGAAATTGACCCGGTGAAACTTCCAGGGCACCTCGGTGCGGTCCTCGGGCGCCTCCCACCAGCCTTCCCGGCACACAATGTCCAGCCGGCCGTTGCCGTTGATGTCGCCCACGCCGAAACCGTGATAGTACCGCTGGATTCGCGGATCGTCGGGGCCGGCGACGACGTGGATGGTCCAGGGTTCATACGGGTCGTCGCCGGGCGTGGCCCACCCCATCTCGGGAATGCCGGCCACCAACTCCATCTTGCCGTCGCCGGTCAGGTCGACCCAGAGCGGGTTCTCGCCGTTGGTCACCGCCACCGCCTCGTTTCGCTTCCACGGTCCACCGCCGGCCCCGGGGTTCTCGAACCACCAGGTCTGCTTACCCGGAAAGTCGACCACCAGCAGGTCGGTCCGCCTGTTGCGGTTCACGTCGCTGGCGAAGCAGAGGAAGGCGTCGCTGTAGCCGACCACGGGGAATTCCTTGGGCTCCTCGAGGACCGGCACCATGTTCCAGTCGGGGGCGGCGTAATAGACGCTGCCGGCGGCGATGTCGAGCCGGCCGTTGCCGTTGAAGTCGCCAACGGTGGCCCCCTCGGAGCGGAACACGGTATCGAGCTGCGTCCTGCGGAAGCGGATGGACGCAGCCGCCTCGTCGGCCGAGGCCGGAAGCGTCGCCCCCGACACGATCAGAACGAACAGGGCGGTGGCAGCACGACATTCTTCCGACGTTTTCATGGTAGTTCCTCGTTTCAGATTGGTTACCAGATACCCAACGCCCAGGGCCAACGGCTTCGGGGTTGCCTATCTACTCTAAGCGGCAGAGTCGCCGGAGTCAAGAAGCGGCCTACCCGTCCCTCACGGCTCCGGATCGCCGCGAGGGGATTCCTCTGCCTCGTCGAGGGGGAATTCCAGGCCCGGAACGAACATCTCGCCCTCGGGCACTTCGGCCGGCGGTGCGTCGTCCAGCCCTTCCAGACCGAAGTCGGTCCCGGGGGTGAACACGGGCCCGTCGGGTAGGGCATCGAGGTCGAACTCGGGGCGGGAGGCGGGGAAGTCGGGCAGGTCGGAAGCCCGCGGCTGCGGCTCCCACTTGGCGAACCGATCGGCCAGTTCCCGGACCGATCGCTGCCGCAGCGCCGCCAGCCGGTCCTCGGCCACCGCGGCGAACGGTCCCTCCGGCCACCGCTCGACCACCTCGGCGTAGCGCTCCACGGCCTGATCCAAGTCGATCTGGGCTTCGTAGGCCCGGGCAAGCCCGAAAGTGGCACGCTCCAATAGGGCCTGCTCTCGCGACTGTTCCAGGACCATCAGGTACTGATCGATGGCATGGCGCAGCTCATGGAGGGCGCTGGGCTTGTCCTCGAACAGGAGGTCGCAGCCGGCGGCCAGCCGCAGGTCGGCGGCCGACGTGGCCGCCCAATGCGCGACGCGGCTGCCGGCATGACGATTGACCACGTCTTCCAACTCGCGGGGCTCGCGCGTTTGAATCGCGTGAAAGTACTCCTCCCACGCCACGGTCGCCTGCCGCTGGGCCATGGTGCGCCATACCGCAAAGGCGACCGCGGCCGCGGCAATCAAAATCACCACGCCCAGGATCGCGTTCTGATACGGCCGAATCGTCTCCACACTGGAAGCCAGCCAGTCGGCCAATTCGTTCTTTTCCAATTCGTGGCGGCGCTCGCTCTTCATGGTCGGGCATTTCCTCGAAAGAAGGTCGGCAGGCCCCGCGCCGGGCGGGCATGCTGCCGGCGTCGGCGTGAAGGCCCCAAAAACGCAGTATAAGTGTCTGCCGGGGGCCGGTCAAGGCCGCGCGGTTTGACACGAACGGGCCAGTTGGCGGGATGTCGGGCCGATTTCCTCCCCGGACCCACTGGCCGAATATGGCCACCCACAGTACCATGCTTTCCCTTTAGGCCAGCGGTAAGGAGCGACGTTTCACTCCGGACAACCGATATGCCTGCGCGTCGAGCCGTGAGACGGACAGAAGTGTCCATCCTGCGGGCAAATTTCGGCTGCAATGTCCGTCCTGCCGCCAGGTTCCGACCAGTCGCTCGCATTGTGCAGTCGCCCCGAACGATTTCGGAAAGATCACCCGGCACCACCGATGAAGCTCAACGCCGCGCAGCAGGAAGCTGTCGATACGCTGGCCGGCCCCCTGTTGGTGCTGGCCGGCGCCGGCACGGGGAAGACGCGGGTGGTCACGCACCGCATTGCCCGGCTCATCCAAAGTGGCATTCGCCCCAACCGCATCCTGGCCGTCACCTTCACGAACAAGGCCGCCGACGAGATGCTCCATCGGGCGTCGGCGATGCTCAAGAAGCGGAGGCGGGAGCGGCCGGAGATATCGACGTTCCACTCGCTGTGCGTGCGGATCCTGCGGCGCGGCATTTCCCATCTCGGCTATCCAGCCCAGTTTGCTATCTGCGACCGCGGCGACCAGGAGAGCATCGCCCGGGCCGCACTCCGAGAAATCAAGGCGCCCAACAGCGCGTTGCGGCCCGGCGAGTTGCTCTATCGCATCAGCCGGTGGAAGACGGTTTGCGTTTCGCCCACCCAGGCCGCCGCTACCGCCGCCACCGACAAGGAACACCTCGCTTCGGCGGCGTTCCGGCGGTACCAGGCCGCATTGCGGGCGGCGGGCGCGGTCGACTTCGACGACCTGCTGCTGCTGACCGACGAACTCTTCCGCCGTTTCCCCGACGTCCACCAGGACGAGGCGGACCGCTTCGACCACCTGCTGGTCGATGAGTACCAGGACACCAACGCGGTGCAGTACCGAATCGTCAAGGCCCTGGCCGGGGGGCACCGGAACCTGTGCGTGGTGGGCGACGACGACCAGTCGATCTACGGCTGGCGGGGGGCCGAGGTCCGCCATATCCTCCGCTTCAAACGCGACTGGCCCGAGGCCAAAATCGTCCGCCTCGAAACCAATTATCGCTCGACGCGCGAAATCCTCGACTGGGCCAACCGCCTGATCGCCTTCAACCACCTGCGCCATGACAAGGCGCTCCACGCGGCCGCCCGCGGCGAGCCGCCCCGCGTGCTCCAGCTCCAGACCGAAACCGACGAGGCCGAGGCGGTCGTGGCCGACATCGCCGCACGCATCGCCACCGAAAAGCGGCGCCCCCGCGACTTCGCCATCCTGTGCCGGACCAACGAACAGCCCCGGGCATTCGAGGCCGAGTTGCGACGCGCCGAGGTGCCCTACGTGCTGCTCGGCGGCATGTCGTTCTTCGACCGCAAGGAGGTCCGCGACGTCCTGGCGTATCTGAAGCTGCTGGCCAACCCGCGCGATGAAGTTTCGCTGCTGCGCGTGGTCAATACGCCGCCGCGCGGGCTGGGGCCGGCCCTGGTGCGCCGGCTGCTCGAGGCAGCGGTGCGCGAGGGGAAGCCCCTTTGGGAACTACTGCCCGTGGCCGACCGGCACGTCGCGCTCACGCCGGCGGCCCGCACGGGCATCGGCCGCCTGCGCGAGTTGCTCGGGAGCCTCGCCCACCGCGCCCGGACCGAGCCGCCGGCGCGCCTGGCCCGCGAACTGATTGCCGAGGTGGGTTACTACGACGAGCTGGTCCGGCAATACCCCAACCCCGAGGAGCAGCAGGCCCGCTGGGCCTCGGTCGAGGAAGTGGTCAACGCCATTGGCGCGTACGAGCGGCGGGCGAAGAAGCCCTTGCTGGCCGGGTTCCTTCGCGACGTGGCCCTCAGCGGCACCGATGAGGATCGGCAGAAGGAATCGAAGCTGAAGCGCGACGCGGTGGTGCTGATGACCCTCCACGCGGCCAAGGGGCTCGAGTTTCCGGAAGTGTACATGGTGGGCATGGAAGAGGGCCTGCTGCCGCACCACCGCGCGGCGGGTGAGGGGGGCGCGGGCATCGAGGAGGAGCGGCGGCTGTGTTACGTGGGGGTAACCCGCGCGCAGCGCCGGCTGACGCTTTCCCTGGCCTTGACCCGCCTGAAATGGGGCAAACCCCGCCCCACCCATCCCAGCCGGTTCCTTTACGAGCTGGCCGGCCAGGCCGACAACCCCGCCTACGCCGTCGCCATGCGCGGAGGCGAACCCAAAGCCACCAAGTCGCGGCGGCCCGGCAAGACATCGCGCGGCAAACGCGGCCGAGAGACGGGATGATTGCAACCTCGACCGATGGACTTCATGCCCCACTTCCTGCGCAGCCAATTTCGGGAAATTTTTGGCCGGGCTGGTGGCGCTCTGCGGAATCGCGTTGGTACGATGGGTGGCAGGGGGCGAAATCGGGGCTCCTGGCCTCAGGGTTTGCCCCACCGGCGCCGTCCGGTCCCTATTCGGTGGGGGGGGGCCGGAGGCGTGCCGGATGGTTGCCGGCACCTCCTGAACGGGCTAAACTGACGGTTCCCCTGTGACCAATCGTACGCAGTTCGCAGCCACCGGCCCAGCCGCGAAATCGCCGCCCCGTTGGGGTGGCTTCCGCTCCCGGAACCTATTCTGCGGAACTGGTGAAACGCATGCACACTTGTACCGAAATACGGCCTGGCTGCATCGTCCGCGGCCCGATGTTGGCCGAGCCGATCGAGGTCCTGGCCACGGTACCAATGGGCGAGTCGCTGAAAGTCATCGGGCGGGGCACCCAGACCGGGATGACCCACGACCCGATCCTCACGCCCCAGCAGCTCGCCGAACTGACCGTCTCGGCGGAACAGGAGCCGTTTGATGGCGATGCCCGCCTGTTTCGCCTGGGCGTCGAGGCCCAGTCGATCATGGCGGCGCAGGAGGGCTCGGCTCGCGGCCGGGCTGTCGGCTTCACCATGGCCATGTTGCAGCGACGAATGGCCTCCTCGGTATACGCAGTGCGGCGAACCCTGGAGCGCATGCGAGATCGCCGCGAGAAGATCCTTGCCGACCCGGAGGCGTACCGCCAGGAGCAGATCCAGCGCCGGATGCCCGACGACTTCGACGAACTCACCGAGGAGGAGCAGCAGAAGATCGTCGCGCAACTCGAAGACGAGGTCCTGTCGGTCGATCCCGCGATACTCCGCGAGGAAATCGCCCAGCTCGGAAAACTCGTCGAGCACGCCAAGGCCCTGGAAGAGCGCGACGTCGAGTCGAAGCACAATAAGCTCCGGGAGGTGCTCAACACCGAGCGTATCTTCACCGACCCCAAGATGAAGCTTATCGTCTTCACCGAGCACAAGGACACGCTCGACTACCTGGCCGGCGACGGCGAAGACGGCCGCCCGCTGGGCAAGCTCCGCCAGTGGGGGCTCACCATCGCGCAGATTCACGGCGGCATGAAGATCGGGGACCGCGACACGAAGGGCACCCGCATCCACGCCGAGCGGGAGTTCCGCGAAAGCGCCCAGGTGCTGGTCGCCACCGAGGCGGCCGGCGAGGGCATCAACCTGCAATTCTGCTGGCTGATGATCAACTTCGACATCCCCTGGAACCCCGTCCGACTGGAGCAGCGCGTCGGCCGCATCCACCGTTACGGTCAGGAGAAGGACTGCCTGGTGATCAACTTCGTGGCCCAGAACACCCGCGAGGGCCGCGTGCTGACGAAACTCCTCGACCGGCTGAAGGAAATCCGCAACGACCTGGGCACCGATCAGGTGTTCGACGTGGTCGGCGAGGTCTTTCCGTCGAACCGCTTGGAAAACCTGCTCCGCCAGATGTACGCCCGGCAGACCGACGAGCACCGCATCCAGGAGCAGATTGTCAAGGACGTGAGCCCTGATCGGTTTCGGTCGATCACCGAATCGGCCCTGGAAGGCCTGGCCAAGCGGGAGCTGAACCTCTCGGCGATCGTCGGCCGGTCGGCCGAGGCCAAGGAGCGGCGGCTCGTGCCCGAAGTGATCGAACAGTTCTTCACGGAGGCCGCACCGCAGGTCGGGCTGCGCCCCAAGCCACTCAGCAAGGGGGGCCATGTGTATCGCGTGGGTAAGGTGCCGCGGCGCATCGTCGAAATGGGCAACCGGCAGGAGAACCGCTACGGCCGGATCGGTCGCGACTACGGCAAGATCGTCTTCGACAAGAAACTGCTCACCGACGATCCGACGCTGGAGTGGGTTACGCCGGGCCATGCCTTGTTCGAGGCGATCCGCGCCGAGGTCCTGCTCGACACCGAACCGCATCTGGGGCGGGGTGCAGTCTTCTAC
>SKJM01000649.1 GCA_007122045.1 Planctomycetales bacterium
AGCGGCTGTACCTCGAAGTGCAACTCGGGCGCGCGTTGGACCGCGTGGCCGAGGAGTGCTGGGAGATGCTCGGCCCCCGCCCGCCGCGGCTGCTGCCCGACGAGGCGCTCGACCCGGCCGCGCAGCTCGAATCCGTGCTCCAGAGCCGGTGCCTGCTCACCCTGGCCAACCTGGCCGCGCGCCGCGGGGCCGACCCGGCGCTGGCCGACCGTCTGCTCGCCTTCCTCGACGCCGGCCTGGCCGCCCAGCCCGAGGCCGAGGCGTGGCGGCAACTGAAGTACCAGGTGCTCGTCGCGCTCGATCGGCCGAGGGAGTTGGAAGCGGCCCTGCGCGGGTGGATCGAGCCCGGGCAGGTCGCCAATCACTGGCGATTGGCGCTCGGGTACCTGCTGGCCGAGCTGGGGAAGCTGGCGCCGGCCATCGACCAGTTCGAGGCGATCCGCGAGGCCGATGAACTTGGCCCGGCCGAATACCGCGCGCTGGCCGACTGGTACATGGCCGTCGACCGGCGCGAGGACCACGAGCGGGCGATGGTCGAAATGTACATGACGGCCGAGGTATGGGAACTGAGCCAATTGCTCTCGCGCCACTTGCAGCCCTGGCAGCGCATCGAAAGCGAAATGCCCGCCGAACTCAGTCCCGAGGTGCTCCACATTCTGGCCGCCCTGTTCGAGAAGTCCCAATCGCCGCAGCAGTTCCTGGGGCAAGTGCGCGACTTCTACCGCAACTCGCGCGACTTCCGGCTGCTTCGCGGCACGGCCGACGCGGTCGTCGGCCACACGGCGGGCACGGTCTATCCGTTCCTCCAGGGCATGCGCATGGTCTTCGCCGAGGTACGCGAGGAGGCGACGGTCGATGAAATCGTCGAGCATCTGGCCGCGGTCCGCCGCCGCGCGAAAAACGACACCGACGGTCGGGCGCTCGACCTGCTCGAAATGCTTGTCGAGCGCCGCGCGGCCGAATTGCTCAACCAGCCCGGGCCGCACGGCGAAAGGGCCCTGGCCGCCCTGCGCCGCGCGACGGCGCACGAGTGGACGCCCGGCGAACCCCGCATGGCCGCCGACCTGCTGGCCGGCCTCGGCCGCATCGCCTACCAGCCGCTGGCCGACGAGCAGGTGCGCACGCTTGAAACACTCCACCGCGGGGGAGAGCGCGGCACCGACGACCGGCTGCATATCGCCTGGCGCGTGGCGCGAACCTACTGGGACTACGAGCGACGGGCCGACGCCATCGCGCTGCTCGAGGCGGCGCTGGCCGAGTTCCAGCAGGCCCGCGACGGCGTGCTGCCCGCCTCGGCCAACAACGTGCTCGGCACGCTGATCGACTACCTGGAGCAGGAGCGGCACTTCGCCCGGGGCGAAAAGGTGTTGCAGGAACAACTCAAGCGGCCCGCCAACACCCAGCAGCACAATTGGCTCACACTGCGGCTGTACCAGCTTTACGACGGCGCGATCCGCCACGACGGCGCCGTATCGCTCGGCGCCGGCCAGGTGTTGTACGCGGCCGTCCAGCGCCGTATTCGCGATGAACTGGACACCGACGACCAGAACCACCGCCGCCAACTCGTCATCCGGCTGTGCAGCATCTACCAAACGGCGAAGCGAAAGGGCATCGAAGGCGTCGGAGACGACCTGACGGCCTTCGCCTTCGAGCAGCTTCCCGCGGTGTTGGCCGGACAAACGAACCAATACCAGTCCATCGTCGGCAGGGTCAGCGAAACGCTGCGCGACGTGGTCGACGTGCGCACTGCGCTCGGGTTCCTCATCGAGCGGATCGAGCAAGAGCCCGCCTGGCTCCGCCTGAACGACCAGAACGGCTGGCGGCAATTCAGCAGTTCCCTCGCCTGGTGGCGAGCGCAGGCGAGGGCGTTGGGCGAGTTGGAGCCGCGGCTGCTGCGGATCGTGCTGGCCGAACTGCGGCGCGATCTGGAAACGCGGCAATCGCACAGCCGCACCATGTACCATCGACGGCACAGCCACTTCTGGGCCGAGAAGGCCGAGGATTTCGCCGCCGCGGCCGAGGCCGTGCTGGCCGAACGCCTCGACTCCGGCGCCGCCGTGGCCTACATCGCCGAGTACCTCTACCACGGCCTGGACCTGCACGATCGGGCCATCGAGGTGATGCTGGCCGCCTACCGGCGCGGCGTGCTCGACGAGTCGGGCGAGGCGCGGCTGGTCCAGTACCTCCAGTGGCAGAAGCGCTACGCCGAGTCGATCACGGTCCTCCTGCCGCTGGTCGAAACGCGGCCGGAGAACCTGCGGTACCGCGTCGATCTGATGCGGGCGTACTTCCGCACCGACCAGCCGGAGAAGCTGCGGGCGACCCTGCGGGCTGCGCACGACTACTTCCACGCCGAGGGCCGCTGGAACGAGAACGCGATGGTGCAGCTTGCCCGCGGCTGCCTGGAAACGCAGCTTTACGAGCGGGCGGTCGAGTACCTCCGCGAGGCGATTGCCCACCATCAGCGCTCGCGGCCCGACCGCGGCATCGGCCACGGCACGCTCTCGCGGTATTACCAGGACCTTGCCCGGGCCTATGCGGGCTTGGGCCGCACGGCCGAGGCGGTCGACGCCGCGTGCGGGGCCATCGTCAGTTGGGGCCGTCGGCACGGCCAGCGCGCGCAGGCGCTTTCGCAACTCGTCCGCGTGCTGCGCGCCGCGCCCGACCTCGACGCCTTCGCCGCCGGGCTCGACCGCCAGGCCGCCGAAACGGGCCGCGAAAACCCGATTGTGCGCAAGGCGCTCGGCCGGGTGTACCTGGAGAAGAAGCAGTATGCCGAAGCGATCGCGCAGCTCGAAATCGCCGTGGAGGTGCAACCGAACGATCGCGAGA
>SKJM01000022.1 GCA_007122045.1 Planctomycetales bacterium
CGTCGGCCGACGCCGACCGCCGCTACTTGATCAAGGTGATGTCCGACGGCGACATTGCGTCGATCATCTCCGAGTTGATGATTGCCCCACCCCGCAATGCAGGATGTTCCCGCGAATCATGACCGCGTGCTGGTGCTCCGGGGCTACTCGATGAGCATTCCGGCGACGGCCGCGGTCATGAACGTGGCCAGGGCGCCGCCGATGAGCGAGCGGAGCCCGAGCGCGGCGAGTTCGCCCCGGCGCTCCGGCGCCAGGCCCCCGATGCCGCCGATCATGACGGCAATCGAGCCGAAATTGGCGAACCCGCACAACGCGTAGGTGGCAATGGTGAACGAGCGCGGCGAGAGGACATCGGCCACTTCCGGGCTGTTCAGGCTCTGGTAGGCGATGAACTCGTTGAAGATGATCTTCTCGCCCAGCAGCCGGCCCACGGTGGGCGCGTCGGTCCACTCGACGCCCATCAGCCAGGCCAGCGGGGCGCCGAGCCAGCCGAGGATTCGTTGCAGGGTAAGCGGGTCACCGGCCACGTCCGGGAACGCGGAAAGGCCCCAGTTGAGCATGTGGACGATGGCGATGAACGCAATGAGCATGGCCAGAATATTCAGGGCCAGCTTCAACCCCTCGCCGGCGCCCCGGCAGGCCGCTTCCAGCACGTTGGCGTCCTCGCGGGGAATCTCGATGCGCACCACGCCCTTGGTGGGCGACACCTCGCGTTCGGGCACCATGATCTTGGCCACCACCAGCGCCGCCGGCGCCGACATCAGCGACGCGACCGCCAGGTGCCCGGCGTCGGCGCCCATCCCGGCGTAGACCGCCATGACGCCGCCGGCCACCGTGGCCATGCCGCCGGTCATCATGGCCATCAGTTCGCTGCGTGTCATCGTGGGAAGGTACGGCCGGATGGTCAACGGGGCCGTGGTCATGCCAATGAACACGTTGGCCGAGGTGCACAGCGACTCGGCGCCCGAGGTGTCCATCACCCACACCATGACCCGCGCCATGCCTTTGACCACCCACTGCAATACGCCCAGGTGGAACAGCATGGCCGTGAGCGACGAGAAGAAGATGACCGTGGGCAGGATGGTCAGGGCGAAGGGCGGTCCGTCGGGAAAGTAGTCGGGATTCCAGAAGAACGCGCCGAAGACGAACCGCGCCCCCGCATCGGAGCATTCGATCAAGTTGGCGATGAACTCACGGACCGCCCTGAACGCCCGCTGTCCCGGCGGGCTCCACAGCAGCAACACGCCCAGCGCCGCCTGCAAGAGCAACCCGCTGACGATCAGCCGCCAGTTCATCGCCCGGCGATTCTCCGAGCAAAGCCACGCCAGCAACAGCATGGCAAGCAGGCCGACGAAACTGACGAGTCGGAGCGGCATGGGAGGGTAGGTGTCACCTAACTTGGAGCAGGGCATGTGCTATGCGCAAAACATACCACATGCCGACGGTGCCGGCCAGCACGGTCAGCAGCGAGGCGAGCAGGGCCGCATTCGCCAGCCGCCGGGCGCGGGGGCCGGTGCGCACGACGGTATCGCGAATCACCTTCATGCCGGGGGGCGGGAACCGGCCGGACCGGTTGATCAGCACCCCCAGCCGGAACAGCCACAGGCCGAGCCCGACGAAAATCAGGCCGGCAAAGAGCACCACCACGCCCACCAGCGCCCGCGCCCTTTCCGCCGCGGCGGGTAAGTCGTCTTCCGCCAGGCGGTCGACCACGTCGAGGCGCCGGTCGAGCCACCAGAGCGCCGCCGCGCCGCCGGCGAGGACGACCACCACCGCAAGCCACGCCAGCCTGCGGTGCTTCGCATCGGCGGGAACGATTTCCGGCGGAGGGCTGTCGGTCATGGTCACCTGCTCGGTCGGCGGAGCGCGCGGAATGGGGGTACACTATACGTGACCGAACGTCCGCCAGCAATGCCCCCTGATGCAAGAGGGACGTATTGCCGCCATGCGAGGGGCCGCAGTGACATTGCCCGAGCCGCCCCTGAGCCTGACCCGTTCCACCCATTGCGGGGCCTTTCGAATCGGGCTACATTGGGTGGAGGATCCTGCACCGGTGAATGCCGGAATGCCCATGGCCGGCGAGCTGGCCTTCTCGGCCTACGAGGTCGACCGGGTTTCGGCCCTGCCGCTGTTATTCCAGACCGGCTACCTGACCATCCGCGACGTCATCCCCACGGCCCGGCAGCCGTTGTACCGCCTCGACTACCCGAACCTCGAGGTGCGCGAGGCGTTCAGCCAGTACCTGGTTGAATCGTACACGAACGTCGAGAAGGGCATCGTCTGAGAAATACCTTGCCGATGGCCGCGAGGTGCTGCTGGTGGGGGCGGCGTTCGACCCCCAGACGCGCAACTTGGAACGCTGGCTGGCCCAACCTGCCAAGCCAACGTAGCCCCCTGCGGTGAGCCCACGGTTGTGCGCCGGCCGCCCCCTAGGGCGTGCAAGACAATAAACTGCCCCAGCGCGAGGTATGGGATAGGCTTCCACCCTGTCGATTTGCGCTGACAGGCTGGAAGCCCATCCCACGGAATTCGGTAGGTTATTGTTTGCGCCTCCCTACCGCGCATCCGTCACCTCCGCCGCCTCCGCTCCAGGCCGGTCCAACCGATAAATGTAATCGGGCCATAGCGGGCAATTCAGGTCGATCCATGCCTTGATCGTCCGCATGCCGGCCTCGTCGAGCGAAACGTCTTCGTGCTGCTCGTCGGCCAGCACGGCCCAGAGGCGGCTGCGGAGCGTGCCGAACGACAGCGGCTCGGCCTTGAAGTGCCGCATGCCGTAGGTGTAGTCGAAGTAGTGGACCCACCCGCCCTCGATCAGCGCGCGGTAGGAAA
>SKJM01000814.1 GCA_007122045.1 Planctomycetales bacterium
CAACGCCCCGGGTTATGGCACGGCGGCCAACATGGTCGAACCAGCGCCGGTGTACCATGGGACCCATCCGGGCTACCACGCGGTTTCCAACTCCTTCACCGCCGATGATCCGGCCCTGGCCGATCGCGTGGCCGACCTGGAAGGCGAGTTGAAGAAGATTCAGGACGCCGAGGCCGCGGCGAAGCGGCGCGCGGCCGGCCGGCCGAGCATTTCAGTGCGCGGCCGCATGCACCTCGACACGGCCCTGTTCAGCGGCGATCTGGTCGCCGCCGAAAACGGCACGAAGTTCCGCCGCACCCGCCTCGGCGCCGGCGGCGCCATGTTCGACGTGTACCGCTGGCAGATCGAGATGGACTTCGCCGGCAGGAGCGGTAATTTCCAGCAAACGGCCTTCAAGGACGTCTTCCTGGAGATGACGGACCTGCCCTACTTGCGAACGATCAAGATCGGCCACTTCAAAGAGCCGGCCAGCCTGGAGGAGTTAACCAGTTCCAACCACATCACCATGATGGAACGCAGTGTGGTGAACTGCTTTATTCCCGCGCGTAACATCGGCGTTCAGGTAGGTGGACCCAACGAGCTGGAAACCGCCACGTTCCACATCGGCTTATTCCGGGAAGTGGACGAGACCCCACCGGTGAGCAAGAGCCAGAGCGGCGGCAATAATGTCACGATGCGCGCCACGTGGCTGCCTTGGTACGACGAGGCCACCGAGGGGCGCGGCCTGCTGCACGTGGGAGGCTACTACAGCTACCGCGACGTCGAGGACGATGAACTCCGGTTCCGGCAGCGGCCGGACAACAGCTTCAGCGGCCGGTTTGTCGATACCAGAGACATGGACGCCACGCACTGGCATCTGGTGGGCGTGGAACTGGCCATGGTTTACGGCCCGTTCTCGGTCCAGTCGGAGTACGTGAAGGCCTTGGTCAATCGCCCGGAGGACGCGAATGTCGGATTCGACGCCACGTACGTCGAGGTAAGCTACTGGCTGACCGGCGAGCACCGCGCCTACCGGCGTAGTTCAGGCCGGTTCGACCGTGTCACGCCCTTTGAAAACGTTTTCCGAGTGCGCGACGAGGACGGGTTCATCCGCATGGGCAGGGGCGCCTGGCAACTCACCTATCGCTACGGTTACATCGACCTGGTCGACGGCGATGTCAACGGCGGCCTGGGCAACGTCCATACCATGGGCGTCAACTGGCACCTCACCCGGAATTCACGGCTGATGGCCAACTACATCCAGGCGACGCGCGGCGGCGAAGACGGGTACTTGAACGCTGTCACCATGCGTGCCCAGTTCGACTTCTAGCCCGGACGCAACTCCAAAGCAACCCGAGCTTTCTTAAAGAACACGAACCTTTGTGCCTTACGGCACAGTGAATAGGGAGAAATCGGAATGAAGATGATCGTGATCTCGCTGGGAGCGGCGCTCGCATTGGCGATTGCCGGCGCGGCTGAAGCGGCTGACTGCTGCGCCGTTCCCGAAGCGTGCGGCCTTGTGGCTCACGGCGTCGCCTGCCCGGTCAACTGCGGCCGGGCCGACTGCCGCGTGGTGGTGGAAATGAAGAAAGTGACCAAGCACGTTTGGGTGGTGGAGTGCGAGGAGCACTGCACCGCCTTGCCCGGCTCCCGACTTCTGGGGGGCTGTCGCGGTAGCTGCGGCGCCGGCCATCCCTGCGCCCGGCCGGCCGTGTGCGGCGCGCCTTGCGGCGCCTGCGATCCGTGCGCGGCGGAGCGTGCCAAGGCCCAGGCCCAGTGCCCGCCCAAGTGTACCCGAGTACGGTGCCGCAAGGTGCTGAGGAAGAAAGAGGTCGAGTGCGAGGCTCCGGTGTACAAGTGCGTAGCGGCCGCGCAGGCTTGTTCGGCCGGGGTAGGCTGCTGCGACGTCGGTACACCCGCGGCCGACGCCTCCACGATGCGACGCGAGCGGATCAACGCCGCTCCGCTGCCGCCGATTGTTGGAACCTCCTATTTGAGGTAGTTCCGAATTGGAGGATTGCATGACTCGTGGCCGGTCGCCGGGCTCCCCCACTCGGCGGCCGGCTTCCTTTTCATGCACGGTGCATGCGCAGCGCATGCCTCGCTGCACAGTCCGCGTATGCCCTGCTGTTGAGCCAAGGCTTTGTGACCGGCTGACTCCGGTGACCTGGGTGCCGCGCCAGGCCCTGCCGTGGTCCTCGTTCGTGGGGCGTGCTATAGTAACAGGAAAGCCGTCGGCCCGGATTCTTCGAGGGAAGTCGGCCTATGTAGACTCCCGCAGGAAAGACATCATGGCTCGTCAGGATATTCTCGTTGTCGAGGACGAGAAGGACATCCAAGAGTTGGTCCGCTACAACCTGGCCAAGGAGGGGTACGCGGTCCGCTGCGTGGCATCGGGTGAAGATGCGCTCAAAGCGGTGCGCTCGTCGGTTCCCGACCTGGTCATTCTTGACTTGATGCTGCCCGGCATGAGCGGTCTGGACGTCTGTCGCAGCATCAAGGGCGACCCGGCGACCCGCCACGTGTCCATCATCATGCTGACGGCCAAGGGCGAGGAAGCTGACGTCGTCAGCGGGCTGGAATTGGGCGCCGACGACTATGTGCCCAAGCCGTTCAGCCCGCGGGTGCTCCTGGCCCGTATCGGCGCCGTGCTGCGCCGGACGGCGCCCGGCGAGCCGCCGCCGGCCGAGAAACCGATCCAGATTCGCGATCTTTCGATCCATCCCGGGCGCCACGAGGTACTCAGGGCCGGCAAGCCGGTATCACTTTCCCCGACGGAGTTTCGCGTGTTGCATTTCCTGGCCGGACGGCCTGGCTGGGTCTTTACGCGCTACCAGATCGCCGATGCCG
>SKJM01000590.1 GCA_007122045.1 Planctomycetales bacterium
CGTTGATCAAGTTCGCCGGATAGCAGTTGTCGGCAGACCAATACGACGTGGACCAGACGTCGACCGGTGTGATCAGTGCGGCTTGACCGGCATGGCCGGCGGCCAGAAATGCCCCGACAAACAAGAGACACACGCTGTGGTTCACGACGCGCAACATGGGAACTCTCCGTTGTTGGAAAAGGCAATGGCATCGGCCCGCCTGCCCGAGGCCGGCACACCGATTCATAGTCTCCCCTTCAGTCTAATCACGCCGCAACGTTTGGGAATGACAAAAACGGACAATTCCATGCCTTTTTGGGACATCCGGTCCGGAAACCTCGCCCACGGGCTTGCCGGGAGGGTGTTGTCCTCGCAGCAGGCCACGGCGAACGTGCAGCTTTGCAAGGTTATCGGTTTGCGAGCCTTTGCGTTGTACGCTCCACCCGGCTATACTGGCATGAACCGTCGCACCCTCTTTCTAGGTATAACCATGCGACCTGCGGACACCGATTTCTTCCGCTACTTCACCGCCGGCCAGCGCGACCGGCAATGGGGACTTTGGGTTTCCGGGCTCGGGGCCACGGAAATCGCGCCGTCGTGGACCGATTACCCGAAACGAATCCATCCCGACGCCTACATGTTCCGCTGGGAACAAGGCCGGGTGCTGCACGAACATACGGCTCTCTACGTGCTGCGCGGCGAGGGCGAGTTCGAATCGGCCGCGGCAGGGCGCCGACAGGTAGCACCCGGAACGCTCATCCTGCTGTTCCCGGCCGACTGGCACCGCTACCGCCCCGACAAGAAGACCGGCTGGGACGAGTATTGGGTCTCTTTCGCCGGCCGGCAGATGGACGAGTTGGTGCGCGGCGGGTTCTTCTCCCCCGCCGAACCGCTCATGGACGTTGGCCCTGATGAGACGGTCCTGCGATGCTACCTCGACCTGCTGGACCTTGGGCGGGCCGAGCCGTCGGGGTTCCAGCAGCTTGCCGCCGCCGGCGTTTACTCGATCCTGGCCGCTGCCCTGACGGCCTCGCGCCGCCGGGGCAGTTCCGAAAAGGATGAACAGCGCGTGCGAGAGGCCAAGGTCTACCTGGAGGAGCACGTGGAAGCGTCGGTTTCTATCCCGGACCTGGCCAAGGCGCTGTGCATCAGCCCGCGGCACCTCAGCCGCCTGTTCCGGCGTCACATGGGCATGTCGCCGCACGAGTTCTACGTGCAATTGAAGATGCGCCGCGTCCAGCAGTTGTTGGGCACGGACCTTTCGCTGAAGGAGATCGCGCACCGGCTTGGGTTCGAGAGCCCGTTTCACCTGTCGCGGGCGTTTAAGAATCGGTTCGGTGAACCGCCCAGCCAATGGCGCCAAGGCCGGTAGTAGTAGGGTGGGTGGTTCCGGCCGCGTAATGGGCGGCCGAACCTTGGTTTGCGGCCTCCGAAGCGGCCGGGTTCACCCACGCGCGCAACGCACGGTGGGCCACGCCCGCGTGGGTGAACCCGGCTGTACGCCAGCGCAAACCCAACCCGCGCCGCAAAGGTTCCGCGTTGCACGAGCGTCAACCCGCCGGCAACGACAGCCGGAACCACCCACCCTACGGGATTTCGGCAAGCGTCAGTCGAAGGACTCCTTGGCCTTCCACGAGTAAGTTCAGCGTCTTGCGTTCCTCATGGTATTCCACCTCGAGCACCTTCCCGCCTTCCAGTTCGACGCGCGCCGGTTTGCCGGGCACGCGCACCAGCCGAATCCAGTAGGGCTTCGAGGGCCAGCCGTCGATCTCGACCTGAAGCGACGTGCCCGTCCGCTCCACGCGGCCGACGCCGCCGGGCACGTGCAGCAATATGCCGTCGTGTGAAACTCGCTCCAGCGTATAGATGGGCGTCTTGCCGTACGCCTCGGCCAGGTTCGCCTGCACGGTGCCGGGGCTGATGGCCGGGCCGCCGGGCTGTTGCTCGCGAAGATGGAAGAAGTCGGCCAGCAGGCCTTGTTGCTCCGGGTCGTCCAAGGGGAAGGTCTGTTGCAGGCCGGAGCGGGTGATGCCCACCGCAAGCCGGTTCCAGAACTCACCCTGTTGCGGGTCCAATCGGGCCAACTCCTGAAGCGAGGAACGGTACACCAGCCCGCACCACTGCACCGGCAGCCCGATCCAGAACGGCGCGGTCCAGTTGGTGGCGCCGAGCACGGCGGTGGTCGCGTACAGGCCGACCGGGGCGCCGGTGGGCGGGTCGAGGTAGACCATCGACACGCCGGTCCACGCCCAGTGGCGGGCCGCGTCGAGGTACTTCGCATCGCCGGTGAGTTGATACGCCAGGTTGCAGCAGGCCACGATGCGGCCGGCCGCGAGGATGTCGGGCGTGTGCAGGGGCATCTCCCACGTTTGCGCGCCGCGGGGAACCGTGTTGCGGTACACGGCAAGCTGCTTGTCGAGCACGGCCAGTGCGGCCTCGGCCAGCTTGGCGTCGCCGGTGAACGCGGCCGCTTCCAAGATTGGTTCGAGCCGGAGGGCGCTGAGCCCGTTGGCATGATCCTCCCAGTGCGTGGCCCCGTAGTCGGGCCTGCCCGGCCGCGGCCGGTAGCGGATCAGGCCCCGCTCGTCGAAGGCGGCGAGCGCCCGCCGCGCCGCGGCCAGCCGCCGCTCGGCGTAGGGCTCGATCTGCCCGAACAACAGCGGCGCGAAGGGCCGGGCTACGTGGGAGCAGCGGGCTTCCCAGTTGCCGCCGGGCCCGAGCCGCTCCAGCCCGCGCTCGGCGCCCGCCCGGAGCCGCGCGGCGAGTTCCGCGTCGTCGGTGTGCTCGGCCAGCCACAGCATGTATCCGGGGGCGTCGGCCGCGGGCCGCGCCGGAAAATGGTCGCCCCAA
>SKJM01000205.1 GCA_007122045.1 Planctomycetales bacterium
CTCGGCTACAACGCGCCGGAAGACGCCATCCTGCCGCAGGACTTCGACTGGAGCGATTCGGATCGGTTCGAGGCGGCCTACCTGGAATTGACCAGCGCCCTGCGCCCATGGACCATCGACTTCCACGTCGCGCAGAACGACGGCACGGTGCACGGCAGCGGCTCGCACGACAAGACCGGCCGGCACTGCCTGGCCACCGACCCCAACGGCAAGCTCGACATCACCCGCCACGCCGGCTACTGGCTGCGCGAGGGCGGCGAGCCCACCCGGAAGATCAAGCACATCTGCTGGGACGGCTGCATGTTCCCCAACGACGTGATGATGCGGCCCGAAACGTGGAACGACATTCTGCGGGCGATGATCGCCGTGCGCGACGCGCACGGGTGGAGCGAATGACGATGCCGGTCATCTCGATGTTTTACGGGATCATCGTGTCGATGTATTTCGTCGACAACAAGAGGCACAATCGCCCCCATATCCACGTCAAATACCAGGAACACGAAGTCGTGCTCGGTATCCCGGAAGGCGACATTCTCGAGGGCTCTATACCGCGCAATAAACTGAAACTGGTTTTGGCGTGGGTGGAAATCCATCGTGATGAGTTGCTGGCCGACTGGGAACTTGCCGTCAGCGGCCAGCACCCGTACAAGATCGATCCTTTGAGGTGACCCATGAATCCCAGAGTCAAATCTGTCGTTCCGGAAGACAACTACGGGCTTCGCATCGAGTTCACCAATGGCGAAGAGGGCCGTTACGACTGCTCAAAGCTACTGGACTTCGGCGTGTTCTCGGAGCTTCGTGACCCCGGGTACTTTCGCCAAGTACGCGCCGCACATGGCACGGTCATTTGGCCCCACGGGCAGGACATCTGTCCGGACACGCTGTATGAGGAAAGTCGCCGAGAGGAGGCCTCCCCAGATAGGAGGGTTTCCACTGTTTCGTAGCTTTTTTCGGCGGCCTGACCGGGCTCCATTTGATTTTCGACATTCGACATTCTCACCAACTAACCTATCCACCCCAACCCGGAGAATTCACTATGACCAAACCCCTGAACATCGGCATGCTCGGCTGCGGCTTCATGGGCCGCGCGCACTCGAACGCGTACTCGCAGGTGAACCACTTCTTCGACCGGGAGCACCAGCCCGTGCTCAAGTGCGCCTATGGGCGCGACGAGGACCGCCCGAAGCTGGAGAAGTTCGCCCAGCGCTGGGGCTACGAGTCGATCGAAACCGACTGGCGCAAGGTGGTCGAGCGCGACGACATCGACCTGATCGACGTGTGTGTGCCGAACCACATGCACCACGACGTGGTGATCGCCGCCGCCGAGGCGCACAAGATGATCGTGTGCGAGAAGCCCCTGGCCATGACCACGGCCGAGGCCGAGGCCATGGTGGCGGCGGTCGAGAAGGCGGGCGTGGCCAACATGGTGTCGTTCAATTACCGCCGCGTGCCGGCCATCGCGCTGGCCCGCCAGGTGGTCGACGAGGGCCGCGTCGGCCGGCCGTTCCACTACCGGGCGACGTACCTGCAGGACTACACCATCGGGGCCGACGTGCCCCAGGGCGGCATGGCCCTGTGGCGGCTCGATTCCCGCGTGGCCGGCAGCGGCGTAACCGGCGACCTGCTGGCCCATTCGATCGACACGGCCGAGTGGCTCAACGGCCCCATCGCCCGCGTGGTCACCCATACCGAAACGTTCGTCAAGGAGCGAAAGCATGCCGACTCGGGCAAGGTGGAGAAGGTCGACATCGACGACGCCTGTATGTTCCTGGCCATTTTCGCCAACGGTTCGATGGGCACGTTCGAGAGCACCCGCTACGCCCGGGGCCGCAAGAACTACAACACCTTCGAGCTGAACGGCGAGCGGGGCGCGGTGTTCTTCGACCTCGAAGACCCGCACATCCTCCAGTTCTTCCGCTACGCCGACCCGGAGACGGGCAAGAAGATCGAGGACCACCTGACCGGCTGGCAGCGCATCCACGTGACGAACTTCGAGCATCCGTACATGGGCGCCTGGTGGGTGCCCGGCTGCACGATCGGCTACGAGCACACGTTTATTAACGGGCTGGCCGACTTCCTCGCCGGCCTGGAAGGCGGCCCCGCGTTCCAACCCGACCTGCGCAGCGGCCTGCGCACCCAGCGCGTGTGCGACGCCGTGCTGCAAAGCGCCCGCGAGGGCAAGTGGATTGAAATTCCCGAGTGACCGCGCGGCCGACATTCGGCGTGCGATCCGTCCGCCGCTGCCGTATAATCCGAGTAGTGCCCCAGCATTCGCCGCCCCCCGGATGAGCGCCCCCATGAGCGACCCTACCGCAACCCCAACCGCCATCGCCGGCCGCGCCGAGCCTGAACCGTTGCCGGAGAATATCCGGAGCGTTCAGCCGGGTGGGGGGCTGGGCATGCAGGTCGAGTTGCTCTGGGGGCGATGGCGGCGGTGGCGCCTCCGCTGGCTGCGGCCCGGCTACGTCGAGCGGATGGCCGGGCTGCGGCGCGGCGATACGGCCGGCGCGCCGCACGAGGTCCTCGACCCGCGCGACCTGAAGTTCTGCCGCAACCAGTGTACGGCCCACTGGGCGGAGGCCGACGACCCCTTCGCGTGGCGAGCCCGGCTGCCCTTCGCCCGCTGGGGCCTGGCCGAACTGCAACTGTTCGGTTGGCCGCTGTTGGCGCTGACCGTCGGGCTGTCGTACGCCTGGTGGCCGCTGGGCTACCTGGCCGCAGTGCCGCTGGCCCTGGTGGTGTGGTTCTTCCGCGACCCGCCGCGTGCCATCCCCCAGGGACCGGGCCAGATCGTGGCGCCGGCCGACGGCAAGCTGGCGGAAA
>SKJM01000394.1 GCA_007122045.1 Planctomycetales bacterium
GAGCGGTCCGGTTCGTCCCGGGGCCAGTTTGGCCCGGCGAAATCGGCCAGCCCGGTGGTGCCCGAACGGAGGCATTCCCGCAGCCCCCGTACGATGGCATCCGGGGCGGGCCCCGGCCGTTCGGCCCGGTGGGCCAAGAGGCGGGGAATCCACTCGACCAGCCGGATGCCGGGCTCGCCCAGCGGATGGTCGAAGTCGCTCAGGTCGAGGTGCGTGTGGGCATTGATCAGGCCGGGCAGCAAGGCCGCGTCGCCCAAGTCGTCAAGCGGGCAGCCGGGCAGCGCGTCCGTTCCCACTGCGGCAATCCGTCCGCCCTCGATGGTCACGACCCCGTGCTCGATCGGCTCGGAGCTTATCGGGAACACGTAACGGGCACGGAGGGAGAAAGGGTCGCGCGGCATGGGGGGTCCGGTTCGGCATCGAACGGCAAGGCGAGGGGGGAAAGTAACGGATCAGCGGTCGTCCCGCCGACCGCTCGCCCTACAGGCTATCGTCGCATATATCGGTCCTTTGGTCAATGCGACCGGCGCCGTGGCCCGGCAGCCTGCGCCCCCGCTCCAGGGGCGGTACCGGCATTGGCGACGCGACTGGTCCTATTGGCGGCTCAATTCCCCTTGCAAAAGGAGTTACGCAAACCGATTGCACGAGGGTCGCGTAACGGGTATGCTTTCAAGCAGACACACTGCTCTGGAACAGGAGGCACCCATGGGCATCATACGTGCCGACATTGAGTTGGCCAATCCCGCGAAACCGGAACTGAAACCGCTAGCGGTCCAGGCTCTGGTAGACACCGGCGCCATGACCCCCTGCATCCCCGAACACGTGGCCGTCCAGCTTGCGTTGGAGCCTATTGAGAAGCGGGAGGTAAGAACCGCGGACGAAAAGCGGCACGTGGTTCCCTATGTGGGTCCGCTGCGCATCCGGTTCGAGAACCGCACGTGCTTCACCGGGGCCTTGGTTATCGGCGAGACCGTGCTGCTTGGCGCCGTGCCGATGGAAGACATGGACCTGGTGGTCTCGCCGGCGAACCACACCATCACCGTGAATCCGGAGAGCCCCAACATCCCGTCGGCGATTGTGAAATTGGGCTAACCTTCTTGCGCCAGGCGCCGGGGCAAGGCACCGCCGAGTTCGACGTCGGGCCACTCGGGGTGGCACAGCCGCGCGAACCAGCCGAGCAGGAGGACGGCCGCGAAGCCCCCGGCCAAAACCACCTGCCATTGGAACACGTGGCCGCCCGGGCCGCCCGAAAGCACGGCCGCCAGCGCCGGGAAGCGGTCGAGGGTTTCCGGGGTAATCCGGCTGCCGGCTACGGCCAGGGCGTTGTTCATCAGGTGATAGACCACCGCGGGCAGCAGGCTGCCGCTTTGCACGGCGATGTAGCCGATGACCACGCCCACGAGGCTTGCGATCAGCGATTGCTGCAACACGCCGTGGGCGAGGCCGAAGAAGACGGCCGTGCAGGCGATCGCGCGCCACTTCGAACCCGCCCCCAGGAAGCCCGACAGCATGAACCCCCGGAAGGCGAGTTCTTCGCACACGGCCGGCAGCAGGGCGATGACGAGCACGAGGTACCCCAGCGGTGCCTCGGCGAGGACGCGTTCGACGGGGGCCAGGGCCTCCTTCACGCTTTCGCTCATCGGATACAACTGCAAAACCACCCGCTGCAAGCCGTTCATCCCCGGGTGCAGCACCAGGGCCAGCAGTGCCGCGGCGGGCACGGTCCACCACGTTGCGGGGCGCCGCAGCAGGAGCGTCCGGGGCCGGTCCGAGGTGAGCAGCAGCGCCATCCCGAGCGCGGGGCCGGCGATGACGACCACCTGCGTGAGGGCCACCGACCAAACCAATCCGGCGAAATCGCCGGGTGCACCCGCCACGGCGCCCAGAAAGAAGCGGGCCAGCAGGATGAGCACGCCGCACGCGACGGCCGCGGCCACGGTGGGCGTCGGCTGCCGTTGGCGGACCAGCCGCCGAAGCCACGCGGCCAGGTCGAACCGCTCGCTTTCGCGGAACAGCACCGCTTCGGTGTTGAACTGCTCGACCGCCCAGCGGATGGCCAGCAGGCAACACGCGAAGGTGACGGCGATGACCGGCGGGGCGAACTGCAGCGTTTGCCAGTAGTGCCCCTCCAGGGCGCTGCGGAGCAGCAGCACGACGCCGGTCACGGGAATCAGCGCGTTGCCCAAGGTCAATTCCACGCCGGGCGCCATGGGCAGCACGCTCAGCGGCATGGTCACCAGCATCAGGGGCATCAGGTAGTATTGCCCTTCCTTGGTGCTGCGGGCGAAGGCGGCCAGCGCGAGGCACAGCGCGCTGAACAGGGCGGCGACGGGCAGCAGGGCGGCGCCCAGCCAGAACACGGCGAGCACCGGCGGCGCGCCGAAACCCTCGATCTGGCTGAGCACCACCGCGCCGGTCAGGCCCAGGCTCAGAAGATTCAGCAAGGCCGTGGCGGCGCTGAACAACATGATTGTCAGGAGCTTCCCCAGCACAATCTCAGTGCGCAGCGCGGGGCTACAAAGCAGGGTTTCCAGGGTACCGCGTTCCTTCTCGCCGGCGCAGAGGTCGACGGCCGGGTAGAAGGCGCCGGTCATCGCCCACAGCACGAGCATCATGGGCAGGATTTTCGACCATCGGGCGGCGCCCCGGTGGGGGGTTTCGTAGGCTACGTCGGCCGACTCCAGCGCGAACGGCCGCGCGGCCGACGGTGGAAGTCCGCCGATGGCCAGATTGTCGGCCCCCACCCGCTCGGACCACCGGCGCAGCACCCGCGCGAGGCGCATCTCGGCAATATCAGATTTTTCCGATGCTGTGTTGTGGA
>SKJM01000124.1 GCA_007122045.1 Planctomycetales bacterium
ACTCGACCCGGTTCGGTATCGCCACCGACACGCCCATCGTGGGCGATTGGCTTGGCGACGGCCGCGACCGGATCGGCGTGCATCGCAACGGGGTGTTCTACCTCGATATGGACGGCGACGGTCGCTGGAACTCGTCGGTGGACCGGAGCTTCCGATTCGGCAACGCCGGCGACACGCCCATCATCGGCAACTGGGCCGGCCCACTCGGCGGCCAGGCCCTCCACGCCGCCGGCCTGCCGGCCGCAACGGCCGACACCGCCGACGCCGGCCCCGCGCTCGACGATGACGCCCTTGCACCCATCGTGTTCGCCGCCATTGCCGACTGGACCACGCTGCTCGACCTCGGCGCGGAGCAACTCAACCCGCTGTACGACGTGCGGTTCGTCATCGCCGACCTGCCCGGCACCATGCTCGGCATCGCGCGTCAGGACACCATCTACCTCGATGCCCACGCCGCGGGCCACGGCTGGTTCATCGACCCCACCCCGGCGTTCGACGAGGAGTTCGAGCCGGTCGGCTCCGGCGCCGAACTGCGTGCGATCGATTCCGCCATGGCCGAGCGCATGGACCTGCGGACGGTCGTCTCGCACGAGTTGGGCCACCTGCTAGGCCTGCCCGACCTGGCCCCCTTGGCCGGTGGGCTGATGGGCGGCACGCTCGAGCCCGGCCAGCGTTTCCGCCCCGGCGCGGCCGAGCGCGAGGCATATTTCGCCGCGCTTGCGTGACGACACGTTGGAGTTCACGCTTCAGCGTGTTTTTTTTCCGGTTCTTCCGTTTCTAGTCCGGGATTTTCGGAGCAGGTGCAGGCCGCGATAGTGTAGTAGGCACACGCCGAGTGCCGTCCGTAAACCAAGGGCTGTGACTAGAAACGGAAGAGCCAAAACGGCTTAGGGATGCCGGACCCAGCCGGCCGGGACCAACTCGTCGCGGTCGGGCGTGCGCACGGCGACGGAGAACCCGGGCCGTAGGGCGGCGGCCGCCCACGTGCCGTCCGGGGCCAGTACGATCAGCCCCACCTGGTGTTCCGGCCGGATGGCGTAGCTTGCGTCGATCCGCCGGATGACGTGCTCGGCCGCTTCGGCGGGCGTGGCGCCGTGGCGCATCCGTTCGACCGCCAGAAAGCTGCCGCACACGCCCATCACCAACTCGCCGGTGCCGGTGGCCACGGCCGCGCCGGCGGGTGGGTCGACGTAGAGGCCGTGCCCGATGATGGGCGAGTCGCCCACCCGGCCCGGCACCTTGTACGCCATCCCGCTGGTCGAGCACGCGCCCGCCGGCACTCCCGCGGCGTCCTGCGCGAGCACGCCCACCGTGTCGTGCGTGCGGTTGTGCGGCAGCCGCTCCTGCGGCGGCACAGCGGGGTGGGGCGGAGCCGAAGTCCCCCCGTCGAGGCCAATCTGCTCGACGTTGGCCGGCGGCAGGTAGCCGCGCTCGTTGTCGGCGGCGGCCTCCGGATGCTCCTCGATCCACCGCCGCCATCCCTCCCGCGACGGCTCGGTCGAGAGGTCGGCCGGCGTCAGCCCGTGAAGCTTCGCGAACCGCTCGGCCCCATCGCCAACGAGCATCACGTGCGGCGTCTTCTCCATCACCAGCCGGGCGATCGTGACCGGATGCTCGAACCGCCTGACGTAGGCCGCCGCGCCGCATCGGGCCGGCGAGAGCATCACCGCGGCGTCGAGGCTGACTTGGCCGGAGCGGTCCGGATAGCCGCCCTTGCCCACGGTCCGGTTGCCCGCGTCCGACTCGATCCGCCGGCAGGCCGCCTCGACGGCGTCCAGCGGCGAACCGTCCGGCCCGCCCAGTCGCGGCCAGCCGGCCTCGTTCGCCTGCATGCCGAACGACCAGGTGCTCAGGAGGATGGGACGGGTCATGGGCGCCGGCGGCCGGTTACGGAGGATGCGTCCCCATAACGCTTTACGGCGTCGGTTCGGCGAGCCAGTCTTCGACCGCCAGATCAGGCACACGGTTGAACTCTGCGGTGTGATACAGCAGTGCCGGGTGGCGACGGTTGAGCCAGCCGATACACGTGTCGGTGTCGAGCAGGTAGGTCACATCAACTCCCGGAGGGGGCTAGGCGGCGGGTCGTCGGGCGCTTCAAGGTCGGGGCATGCGCCAGCCATCTGGCTGACAAATTCAGGCCAATGGTCGGCAGGGCTCGGTTCGGGCTCGGAAAGCACAACGAGCACGTCGACTTGGGCGCCGGCGCGGCCGGCTGGAATGTCCAAATGGATTCGTCCGTCGGAATGGACGGTCTGTCGGGTCTGAATGGTTTTCATCAGGCAACTCCCACGAAAAACCTGGTCATCATGGAGCGGCGAGCCACGCCGGAGGTCCCGCGCCTCATTGCTTGGCATAGGCTTCCAGCCTGTCTCTTCCGCCGGCTCTCCTGGAAGTCTATCCCACGTGTCCCGCTACCGGCCGGCAATTGTCTTGCATCGCCCAGCCAATTACAGCATCGGTTCTGGGCGCCCGGAAGTCAAGTGCCGCTCCTCCAGCCCCGCGCCCCCCAAGCTGAAAACACCGGCGGCGGGTGCTTGACACCTGCCCCCGCCGGCGTCAGAATGCAAATTGGCGGGGAGTGGGAAATCTCTTTTGCACGTTGTCACTGGTGCGGGCGGGGGCCAGCGGTCCGGCCGCAGACTGGAGGTGTCTGATGCGGTGTGGACGAACGTTTTCGGTGGTCGGTCTTTCGTTGCTGTGCTCGCTTACCCCCGTTGCCGCGGCCGAGCAGCCGGCGGTCGGCGCCGAGGTGCAGCAGCTTATGCAGGGCCGCGACTATGCGGCGGCGGTCGCCGCCATCGACCGGGCCTTGGAGCA
>SKJM01000822.1 GCA_007122045.1 Planctomycetales bacterium
ACGGCTTCGCGCCATTCGCGGAGCGCGTGCGACGACTTGCGTAGGACACGCCAAAGAAGTAACTCATTTTCGCAATGCCAGTGACCATTCCCGATTCCCTGCTTGAGCAGGCGACGCTGACGGGCCAGGATGCCAAGATCGAAATTGCCTGCCGGTTGTTTCAGGCACACCGGCTGAGCCTTTGACAAGCGGCTCAGTGGGCACAACAAGAGAGTGGCCGGCTGTGTAGCGACAATTACTTTTCCCGTTGAGCAACAATCAGTATTCGCGGCTTGGGCTGCCGACGGGACCCGTCCCGAAACAAGCACACATTCTTCCTAAGCTTCCCAGTTGACCTGTTTTTGGTGGCTGTCACTGTTTCCGGCTCCGATATCTAGTCAGCGAACGCTGTCCTGCACCCCCGGTGGCCGGCCGCAGCCCGCCCCTCTGGACAACCGGCGGGCGGGCCGCTACACTCGCCTCGATTGAACCCTGCGTTTTGCGGCCGGCGCAGCCCGCGCCGCGCCGCTAGACACTCTCGGCCCCGTCCTCGCAAGGACCGTGCGAATGACGCTGACCCTCAAATCGGCGATTGCCGCGTTCGGAACGGCGGCGAAGGCAAAGCTCGACAACGTGGCCGCAACCGGCGAGCCCGAAGAGCAGCTTCGCTCGCCGCTCGAAGCGCTCGTGCTCGACATGGTCGAGCTGTGCGGCCAGCCGCGTGCCGCGGTCACGTGCGTGGGCGAGTCGGCCCTGGCCGACCTGAAGACGCGGCCCGATTTCGCCGTTACGCGGGCGAAAGCGCTGGTCGGCTTCATCGAGTTGAAAGCGCCCGGCAAGGGCGCCGACCCGCGACGCTACAAGAACCCGCACGACCGCCAGCAGTGGGAAAAACTCCAGTCGCTGCCGAACCTGCTGTACACCGACGGCAACGAGTTCAGCCTGTGGCATGGCGACGAGTTGGCGGCTTTCGTGCGGCTGACCGGCGACGTGGAGCGTTCCGGCAAGGCGCTGGCCGCGCCGGACGAGTTGGTCGCGCTGTTCAACGATTTCCTGCTCTGGGAGCCGGAGCCGCCGCGCGACGCCCGGCAGTTGGCCCGCCAAAGCGCCCGCCTGTGCCGGTTCCTGCGCGACGAGGTGACCGAACAGCTTGCCGCCGGCAGCCCCGCGCTCACCGCGCTGGCCACCGGGTGGCGGAAGATGCTGTTCCCCGAGGCCACCGACGCCCAGTTCGCCGACGGCTACGCGCAGGCGGTCACGTTCGGGCTGCTGGTGGCCCGGGCGCGCGGCATTCGCCTTGCCGACGGCATGGACCGCGTGGCGAAGGAACTGGGCACAACGAACTCGCTCATCGGGGCCGCCCTGCGCATCGTCACGCAGGAAGTGGAGGACGAAACGTCGCTGAAAACGTCGCTGGCCACGCTCACGCGCGTGCTCGACGTCGTGCAATGGGAAGCGATCAGCAAGGGCGATCCCGACGCGTGGCTCTACTTCTACGAAGACTTCCTCGAAGTGTACGACAACGCGCTGCGCAAGAAGACGGGCTCGTACTATACGCCGCCCGAAGTGGTTGCGGCCATGGTGCGGCTGGTGGACGAAGCGCTGCGCAGCCCCGCGCGGTTCGGCCTGCCGCGCGGCTTGGCGGCCGGCGAGGTGACCGTGGCCGACCCGGCGGTCGGCACGGGCACGTTCGTGCTGGGCACGCTCACGCACATCGCGCAAACCGTTGCGGAACAGGAAGGCGAGGGCGCCGTACCCGCGGCCATCAACGCAGCGCTGGCCCGGCTGATCGCCTTCGAACTGCAACTCGGGCCGTTTGCCGTGGCGCAGCTTCGCATTCTGGCCGAGGTGAGCACGCTCACGGGGGGCGCGTCGACGGTCACGCCGCGCATGTTCGTTACCGACACGCTCGGCAACCCGCAAGTCGAAGAGGAATGGCTGCCGCACACCTACGCGCCCATCGCCGAGTCGCGCCGGCAGGCGAACGAAATCAAGATGCGCGAGCCGATTACCGTGGTTCTGGGCAATCCGCCGTACAAGGAGAAGGCGAAGGGGCTCGGCGGCTGGGTCGAAGGCGAGAACCGCGAGGCCGAGAAGACGGCCATCCTGAGCCACTGGATGCCGCCGCGCGAGTGGGGCGCGGGCGCGCACGCGAAGCACCTGCGCAACCTGTACGTCTACTTCTGGCGCTGGGCCACCTACAAGGTGTTCGACCACGACCCCGCGGCCGACACCGGCATCGTGTGCTTCATTACCGTGGCCGGGTTCCTCAACGGGCCGGGCTTCCAGAAGATGCGCGATTACCTGCGCCGCCGCGCGAACGAGATTTGGGTCATCGACTGCTCGCCCGACGGCCACCAGCCCGACGTGCCCACCCGCATTTTCCAGGGCGTGCAGCAGCCAGTATGCATCGTGATGGCCTCGCGCGTGAAACCCGACGACGACACGCCGGCCGTGGTCCGCTTCCGGGCGCTGCCGGTGGGAAAACGCGAGGGGAAGTTCGCCGCCTTGGGCGGCATTGCGCTAGGCGACGCGGGCTGGGTGGAATGCCCCGCCGACTGGCGCGCGGCGTTCCTGCCCGCCTCCAGCGGCGCATGGCCCACTTTTCCGGCGCTCGACGACCTGTTCGTGTACAACGGCTCGGGCGTCATGCCCGGCCGCACCTGGATCATCGCCCCCGACGCCGACTCGCTCCGCCGCCGCTGGGATGCGCTCGTCCACGCGCCGAAGGACCGGAAGGAAGAACTGTTCCAACCGCACATGCGAAAAGGGCAACTCGGCGACAAGCACAGCATGAAAACCGTGCGGCAGGGATTGAAAGGGCACGAATCGCGCAC
>SKJM01000408.1 GCA_007122045.1 Planctomycetales bacterium
CGGCGCCTATTGCCGGGCGCGGGCCAAACTGCCCGAGCCGGTGATTCGCCGTCTCACGACCGAAGTGGCCGAAGGATGTGAGGAAGCGGTGCCACAAGAGTGGTTGTGGCACGGCCGGCATGTGCATCTGGTCGACGGCACGACCGTGAGCATGCCGGATACGGAAGCGAACCAAGCCGAGTATCCTCAGAATGGATGGACCGCCAGGCGACCTGCGAGCAGATTCCCGAGACGATGACACTCCGGCTGGTTGAGATTCAAGTCCATGAACCGGGTTTTCGAGTGGAGTCGTTGACGGTTGTCACCACGCTCCTGGATCCCGAGCAGTATCCACGCGAAGACATCGCCGACCTTTACCGCCAGCGTTGGCTGGCGGAACTCGATATCCGCGCCATCAAGAAGAACCTGGGAATGGACATACTGCGGTGCAAGACACCTGCCATGGTCCGCAAGGAGATATGGACGTGCCTGCTGGCGTACAACCTCATCCGGAAGGCGATGCTCGAAGCCGCCTGCCAGGCCGGCGTGTCGCCGCGCGAACTGAGCTTCGCCACCGCCATGCAGACAATCGGCGCATCGTGGCAGAGCTTACCCTGTGCCGCCCCAGGGTTCTTGAGTTCCCTGATTGCGGCCCAGTTGGCAAGTCTCGTTGAACAGACCGTCGGCCACCGTCCCAACCGCGTCGAACCCCGTGCGGTAAAACGTCGGCCGCAGCCGTTGGCGTTATTGACGAAACCACGGCAGGAAGCTCGCGAGGAGCTCGTGGGAGGAACCAGCGCATGACGGCTTGAAAACGTACCCCATCGCACACGATGCGGTGTATCTGGACGCCGACATCGACGCGCTGACACTGCGCGCCGGGGCAGAAGCGACATGCCTGCCTCATCGCGTCGGACTGCTCATGGCCAGCGAGGCGCTTCTGGCGTCACGATCAACCCAGGCCCGTCGCCCTAAGTCCTTACGGCGCAAGCGGCAGTGCCATTCGAGCCTGACCCCTTTTTTCCGTTTCCGGCACTGGGCAGAAGTTCGGGCCTGCCGATGCACGAGTTTCCTCAAGCGGTTGTGTACATGCCATGGGTGGGTGCCAGCCCCGCCGCCGAGCTGTCGCGGGCAGATTATTCCGCCTGTGCGCGTTGTGCCGCGAACCCCGGAGCGTACTCCCACGAAGGAATATACCACACGCATAGCGGCCACAGGCGCCTCGCGCCGTGGCAGGATGCAGCCAGCCCCCGGTTGGTGCGAACACGTCGATGCTGCGAGGTGAGACGAACACGGGGTGACCGGCCCCAGGCTCCCCCCAACTACACCCTCCACGGCGGGCGCATGGCGCGGTGCAGCTTCGCGTTAGCCTGCGCATCGTCAAGGAAGCGCTCAGCCTGCGGGTCCCAGCGGAGGGAACGGCCCAGGCGGAGGCCGAGGTTCACCGCGTGGCAGATGGTGTTGGCGCGGTGCGCGCTTTCCGGATGGCACACGGGCCGGCCGCGCGACTTGATGCAGTCGAGCCAGTTCCGCACGTGGTCGCCCGTCTGGGCCCAGCTTCGCGCCGAAATGCTTGCGTCGCGACGGATCGACTCCGGGAAGGTGGTCACCGCGTTCGTCTGGTCGTCCACCTGCACCCAGCCGTCCGTGCCGACGAACCGGATGTACCGGTCGGCGAACGCGCCGCTGGAGCGGAGGACGATCTTCACCCCGTCGGCGTACGTGCAGGTGCATTCGGCGGTGACGGGCGTTTCGCTGTAGGCGGCGCGGTTCCACGTGGCCGTGCCTTCGTAGGCGACCGGGCCGGTGTCGTCGCGCTCGAGGCCCCACTGGGCGATGTCGGTGTAGTGGCAGCCCATGCCGATGAGCGGCCCGCCGCCGACGTTCCAGAAATAGTTCCATCCCCGCACGTAAGCATTGCTGTACGGCCGCCACGGCGTGGGGCCGAGCCAGGCGTCGTAGTCGAACCCGTCGGGCACCGGCTGCGGCGGCTCGTAGCCGACCGTGGGCCCCTCCCATACCTGGCAGAGGATCGTGTGCACCTTGCCGATCATCCCGCTGCGGGCGACCTCGACCTGGAACCGATAGGTGCCGACCGACCGCCGCTGGTGGCACGCCTGGTACACGGTGCCGTAGCGGGCCATCGTGTCGGCCATGGCGCGGCCCTCGGCAATGGTCAGCGAGACGGGCTTCTCGCAGAAGATGTCCTTGCCGGCCCGGGCCGCCAGGCTCGACATGGGCGCGTGCCAGCGGTCGCCGGTGGCGATGAGCACGGCGTCGACGTCGGCCCGGTCGAGCAGCGTGCGGAAGTCGGCATGGGCGGTGCAGGCGTCGTCGCCGTAGTGGGCGTCGACGGCTTGCTTCGCGGCAGCCAGCCGGTCGGCCCGGCAGTCGGAAACGGCGTTGCACCGCAGGTCGGCCATGGCCAGGAAGTGCGGCAGGATGGCCGCGCACCGCGGGCCGTAGCCGATCACCCCCATCGCAATCCGATGGCTCGGCGCCGGTCCCTCCTTGCCCAACGCGCTGCCGGGCAGCACCAGGGGCGCGGCCAGCGCGGCGGTCGTACCGCGCTCGAGAAAACTTCGACGGCTCAGATGCGTTCGCACGTTCATCGTATCATTCCTTGTCGGGTGCATGGTTGTCCCCGCGGAAACGCCCCGATTATACCACGAAGGCCTGCCCATCTGTAGGGCCGAATCGGCCGGAATCAGCTCTTGCCATTCCAAAGCAACCAGCCCGATTTAGGGGGCGCTAATTCCTTCTCGGCCGATGCGTCGGTCTGCCCGCGCCGCAATTGGCTTGGACGAGGGTTTGGGGTATACTGCA
>SKJM01000407.1 GCA_007122045.1 Planctomycetales bacterium
AAGTACGAATTCGCCGACCCCGAAGCCGCGTTGGTGCGAACCGCCGAGGAGCATCCTGCCCGGGCGGCCGAGTCGCTCCTGCGGTTGGCCGAGCAAAACCAGCTTTCCGACGATCTGGCCGATCTGGCCGATCTGGCCGGCGAATTGCTCGAAAGCGACGACCCATTCGCCCGCGGCATGGCCGAATGGGCCATCGCCATGAAGGTGGGCGGCGAGAACAACGGGCAGGAGGCCGTGTGGAATGCCGATGCCGCCGAGCCGTGGCTGCGGCGATACCTCAACCTCAGCCCGCAACAGCGGCTCGAAGCCGATTGGGTGCGGCAGGCCGTCTCCCGGGGCATCCACAGCGACGCCGCCCGGTTGCGGGCCGACCTGGACGCCATGCTCGCCCGGGCCGAGCGCATGGCGGCCGACTTCCGCCTGCACGGAATGCCGCCGGGCGAAATCGACGCGCGACTGGGAGCACTGGGCGAAGTGCGCGCCAAGCTGGCCGAGTCGGCAATCGGCAAGGAAGACCGCCTGGCAGCGGCCCGTCGCCGCTGGCTCGACGCGCGGCGCATCCTCCGCGAAATCGCACTCGCCAACCCGGCGGTCGACTTCGAACGCATCGTCTTCCTCACCCAGTTCACCCCACACACGGTGCGGAACATCACGCGGTCGTACGCGTGGAAGCACAAGCCGGGCGGCGACATTGTGATCCTCGACGACTTGGCCTCCGGCGGCCCGGTCCGCCCGCTGCTCGACGGACGGCTGGGGCCGGGCTACGTGTGGGGGCTCGACGTGTGGTGGGACGCCGACCGCGTGCTGTTCAGCTACGCGCGGCTGCCCAACTGGCCGCCCCCGGTCAACACGGCGCACTATGCCACCGAGGGGCGGAACGTGTTCGAGTTGCGGAAGATCTTCGAGCCCATCCGGCTGTACGAGGCGGCGGTCGACGGCTCGCAAGTCGTCCAGCTTACCGACGATCCGTACTGGAGCGACTTCGAGCCCGCCTACACGGCCGGCGGCGACGTGGTGTTCGCCTCCGACCGGGGCGGCACGGCGCCGCAGTGCGGCAGCGTGACCTACGACCATACGAACCCGAACCTGTACCTGCTGTCGCGGCGCAAAAGCCGGTTGGCCGCGCCGTCGCCGGAGGACGGGCTTGCCCGCTACGAGCCGCCACCGGTCGTGCGGAAGTTCACCGACAGCAAGGACCTGGACCGCTACCCGGCCAGCCTCGACGACGGCCGCATCGTGTACACGCACTGGGAGTACCAGGAGCGGCACTTCATGGAGGTCCACTCGCTGTGGACGGCGCGGCCCGACGGGTCGATGTCCGACGCGCTGTTCAAGCAGCACATGCCGGCCCCGCTGGCCCTGCGTACCGCCCGCAGCATCCCCGGCACCGGAAAACTGGTGGCGGTGGCCACGGGCCATCATACGTTCAGCTACGGGCCGGTCGTAACGGTCGATCCATCGCACGGGCTCAACAGCGAGTCGGGATTGCGGGTGGTTACGCCGGGGGTAAGGCCGCAGGAGGGCCCCATGGCCGGCCGGCCGGTCGAGCGGGGCGGCGTGCTCGACACCGGCGGCCTGTACCGCAGCCCCTGGGCGCTGAGCGAGCCCTGCTTCCTGGCGGCCTACGCGTACGCCCGGCCGAACTGCACCGCGCCGGCGGGCGTCGACTCGAACGGGTTCGGCCTGTACCTGATCGACGCGTACGGCAACCGCGAGTTGCTGTATCGCCATCCGCTGTTGAGTTCCGCATCGCCCATCCCGCTCCGTCCCCGGCCGCGCCCGCCGGTCCTGCCCGAACTGCCGGCCGCCGCACAGGTGGCCGCGGCGGTTGCCGAGGCCGACCGGCCCGGCGGCGAGGCCGTTTGCTTCGTGGCCGACGTGTACCGCGGCATGCCGGAGGTTCCGCGCGGGTCGATCCAGTGGCTCCGCATCGCCCAGCACGTGCCGTGGCCGTACGATCCGGAGCGCGGCACGCAGGACTACATTTCCGGCGAGGCGTACCAGGCACAGTTGGGGTTCCAGAGCTGGTCGCCGGTGCGCGTGCTCGGTACGGTGCCGGTCGAGCCGGACGGCTCGGCGCACTTCACGGTTCCGGCCGACGTGGCCATTTACTTCCAGGCCCTCGACGAGCGGGAAATGGAGGTGCGGCGCATGCGGTCGTTCGTTTCGCTGAAGGCCGGCGAACTGCGCGGCTGCCACGGCTGCCACGAGTCGGAGGCCCGAACGCCCGAGGTGGCCGCCGGTTTCGGCCTGGCGCTGCGGCGCCCGCCCTCGGCGCCCGCGCCGCCGCCGTGGGGCGCCGAACGCCTGCTGGGCTACGAGTGGCTCGTGCAGCCGATCCTCAACCGCCACTGCGCCGAGTGCCACGACGCGGCGGAGCCCGGAGGCCGCGTCGATTTGAGCGGCGTCCGCGCTGCCGGCGGGCTGCTCGTGTCGTATCACACGCTTCTGGGCAGCCGGGGCGACGGGAAGATCACCGCCCCGGTGCTGGTGTCGGTAGCCGACCGTTTCTCGAACGCCGGCGTCACGCGGCCGATGCAGTTCGGTTCGCACCGCAGCCGGCTGATCCGGATGCTGCTGGACGATCCGGAGCACCACGAACGGGTCATACTGACCCCGGACGAATGGACGGCGCTGGTTACGTGGGTCGACGCGAACGCGCCGTACTACGACAGTTTTCTCAACAAGCGGCCGGAATGCGGCGGCCCCCCGCGCCGAGAACCGGCCGGGTCGCTCGCGGAAGCCACCGCCCGTTAGCCCGATCATTGCCCCTCTTCCTGCCGGCACCCCCGACCCGCGTCAGGA
>SKJM01000709.1 GCA_007122045.1 Planctomycetales bacterium
AGTCCACGTAACGGCGAGGCCGGCGGCGCCGTTGCGGCCGCCACGCTCAGAACGTGCCGCCACGCTCAGAACGTAAGGAATAAGAAGCCACCGCGGACGCCCGGACGGCGGGCGCCCGGAGAGGATTGTTACAGGGATCCCAACCATGATTCAGATGCAAACGCGGCTGAACGTCGCCGACAACACGGGCGCCAAGGAGTTAATGTGCATCAAGGTGCTCGGCGGCACCCACCGGCGGACGGCCGGGCTGGGCGACATCATCGTGTGCAGCATCAAGAGCGTGATTCCCGGGAGCGACTACAAGAAGGGGGCGGTGGTGCGGGCGGTCATCGTCCGCTGCAGGCAGCCCACCCGCCGGATCGACGGCAGCTACGTCCGCTTCGACAGCAACGCGGCCGTGCTGATCGACAACGACAAGAACCCGCGGGGGACGCGCATCTTCGGCGCCGTCGCCCGCGAGTTGCGAGAACGGAACTTCATGAAAATTGTGAGCCTGGCCAGCGAGGTGGTCTGATGCTGATTCGCACGAATGATACCGTCAAGGTCCTGACCGGCGACGACGCGGGGACGCGGGCGCGGGTGCTCTCGGTCGACCGCGCGGCGGGAAAAGTGATCGTCGAGGGGGTCAACCGCGTGTACAAGCACGTGCGCCGCAGCCAGCGGAATCCGCAGGGCGGGCGGCTGTCGAAAGAGATGCCCATTTTCGCCAGCAACGTGCTGGTGGTGTGCGAGAGGTGCCAGGCGCCCGCCCGCATGGGGGTCCGGTTCCTCGACGACGGCACAAAGGAACGATACTGCAAGAAGTGCGGGGCCGGGAATGGCCCGCTCGGGCCCCCGAAAGCGCGGAGGGTGAAAGCCTAAACGATCATGTGCGCCAAAGAAGCGAAACCCGAAAAGCCCGCAAAGGGCGCCAAGGCCGCGAAAGGCCGCGATGCCGGCAAGGGGAAACAGGCCAAGCCTCAGGGCCCCGTCCCCACGCCGCGGCTCCAGGTGCGGTACGAGCAGGAGATCCTGCCCGCCCTGGCCGAGAAGCTGGGGCGCCGCAATCGCCTCGCGCTGCCCCGCCTGGAGAAGATCATCATCAACATGGGCGTCGGCAGCGCCCTGCAGGACAAGAAACACCTCGAGGAAGCGGTCGACGCCCTGACGCTGCTGTCGGGTCAGAAACCGGTGGTGACCCTTGCGCGGAAGTCCATTGCCGGCTTCAAACTGCGCGAAGGAAACGCCATCGGCTGCAAGGTGACCCTGCGAGGCAAACGGATGTTCGAGTTCCTCGACCGGCTGGTGTCGGTGGCCATCCCCCGCGTCCGCGACTTCCGCGGCCTCAACCCCAAGGCGTTCGACGGGCACGGCAACTTCAGCCTGGGGCTCACCGAGCAGTTGGTGTTCCCGGAACTGAATCCCGACAAGTATTCCCGCTCCCAGGGAATGAACATTACGCTGGTCACCAGCACCGACAGTGATGACGAAGCCCGCGTGCTGCTGCGCGACTTCGGCGTCCCCATGCGTTCCTCCTGACCCTGAAGACCCAAGTCCATGGCAAGCAAATCGAAAATCGCCAAGGCGTTCCGCAAGCCGAAATATTCGACGCGTTTGGAGCGGCGATGCCGGCTTTGCGGGCGGCCGCGGGCCGTGTACCGCAAGTTCGGCATCTGCCGCATCTGCTTCCGCAAGCTGGCCGACGAGGGATTGATTCCCGGAGTGAAGAAAGCGAGTTGGTGAGCGCACGCTCTCGGCCACCCGTTTCCCACAGCACGTTATCCGAGCAGGACGAGTAATAACGCCATGATGACCGACCCGATCGCCGACATGTTGACCCGCATTCGCAACGCCGTGCGCATTGAACGCCCGCACGTCGATATGCCGTTGTCGAAGGTCAAGCGTGGTTTGGCGGAAGTGCTCAAGCGAGAAGGGTATATTTGGGACTGGGAAGAGGTGGAAGCCGCGCCCTGCTCGTGGCTGCGGATCCACCTGAAATACGGGCCGAACGGGGAGCGGGTGATCCGCTCGATCCGCCGGATCAGCAAGCCGGGGCGCCGCGTGTACAGCGGGGCCACCGCGTTGAAACCGGTCCTGGACGGGTTGGGCATTTCCATCATCAGCACCAGCCGCGGGGTGATCAGTGACCGCGAGGCGCGACAGCGGAAACTCGGCGGCGAAATCCTGTGCGAAGTGTGGTAGCCCGGCAGACAAGCGACGGCGTCCGGCGGGGCCGCGGTGGCGGCCGCCCGGCGCCCCAAACCCATAGAAAGTAATCAGTCCAGCGGCGCAGCCGGTAGCTGTGCGGAAGCGAAAGGTCTCCTACCATGTCGCGAATCGGCAAGAAACCCATCCCCGTCCCCGCCGGCGTCACGGTGTCCGTCGACGGCCGCAACGTCGTCGTCGAGGGCCCCAAGGGACGGCTCGCCTGGGAGCACCGGCCCGAGGTGACCGTGAGCTTCCAGGAAGACGACCGGCGCATCGTCGTCGCCCGGCAGAACGACCAGCGGCGAAGCCGGGCACTGCACGGCCTGACCCGCGCCCTGGTGCAGAACATGGTCACCGGCGTGACCGAGGGGTACGAACGCCGGCTGGAGATCCACGGCGTGGGATACCTGGCATCGCTCCAGGGGCAGGTGCTCCAATTGCGCGTCGGGCTGGCCAACGAACTCCAGGTGCCGATCCCCGACGGCATCGAAGTGAGCGTTCCGGACCAGCAGCACGTGGTCCTCCGCGGCATCGACAAGCAGAAGGTGAGCCAGTTCGCGGCCGAGGTCCGCGCAAAACGCAAGCCCGAGCCGTACAAGGGCAAAGGAATTCG
>SKJM01000373.1 GCA_007122045.1 Planctomycetales bacterium
ATCGACCTGGCCGTCTTCGATATTCTCGGCAAGGCCACCGACCGACCGGTGGCCGACCTGTTCGGCCCGCGACTCCGCCATGCCGTCGAGGTGTACGACTCGACCCTGTATATGGACGACCTGCTGACGCCCGAACAGCGCGAGGGGCTCGTCTACCTCGAGGGCCGGTCCATGCCCGATGAACACGCCGCAATGGTCGCCCGCAAGGCGGAGTGGCTGGTCAACGACTATTATCGGCGCGAGGGGCTGCGGTTGTTCAAAATCAAGACCGGCCGCGCGAGGTGGATGGACTCGTGGGAGGCGGCGCTCGAGCGCGACATTGCCGTCTTCCGCGCCGTGCGCGAGGCGGTGGGCCCGTTCTACACGCTCTTTGTCGACGTCAACAACGGGTACGAGAAGGATTACACGGCCGCCAAGCGATTCATCGAGGAAACCAGCGACGCAAACTTGTTCGGCATCGAGGAGATGTTCGACGAAAGCAACGTGGAACAGCACCGGGAGGTGGTCGAGCATGCCTGGTCGCTGGGCCTCCGCGTGCGCAACATCGACGGCGAGGGCGGAGGACTCGCGTCGAGGTTTCTGTCCGAAACGGTCGAGACGCCACTGGGCGAGCGCCCGCTGTTCGACATCGACAACCCGTCGTTCAGCCACGGGCGCGGCTTTGTGGAGGTGGCCGCCAAGGCCGAGCAGTGCCGCCGGTACGGCATGCTGGTGGGGCCGCACAATTTCGCCTCGAAGATCGGCTTCTACGCCTCGGTACACATGGGGTTTTCCGTGCCGAACTGGGCCTACGCCGAGGTGGACGACTGCGACTTTCCCAGGCTCCGGCTAACCGGCATCGAAATCCGCAACGGGCAGGCGCACCTGACCGGCGTGCCGGGCCTGGGAATCGAACTGGACGAGGAGAAGCTCGGCCGCCCGCGGTTCGAAATTGAGTGATCGTGTATGTCCGGTAGGGGATTGCGGAAGGGTGCGGCGCGTGTACATTGCGCCTGCCGTAACCGTACACAGGACAAGGACTTGATGTGGCCCTTCATCCTCGATGCCTTGCAGCGCAACACGTCGGCGCGGTAACATGTACGCGCCGCCGCCGGCGTCGGCTGACATCGCGGCCGCTTGCCATGGACCAAACCATTTCCACGACCAATAGAAGACTTTGTTGAGCAACCAAGAACAAGGAAAGAACTATGACACACGCTCGCTTCAGACTGATATTGGCTTTGACATCCGTTGTGGCGCCCGTTGTCGGCGCGGCACGCACCGCACATGGCGAAGGTTTCCGCGTCACCATCGAACGGCGGCTGGGCCTGGAATGCGGCGACTGCGACGGCGTCGCCCTGGGCGATATCAACGGCAACGGCAAAGCCGACCTGCTGGCCTCCAATGGAAAAGGCGGGACCGCCTTCTGGTTCGAGCAGGGCGAAACCCCATGGCAGTGGACGCGGCACCACATTTTCACCATTCCCCAGCGGCCCCGCGAAATTGAGGGCAACGACCTGGGCGACTTCAACGGCGACGGCCGGCTGGAGGCCATTTCGCTCGACCAGCCCAACGGCACCCTCTACTTGCACAAGGCCAAGGGCGATCCGCGCGGCGAGTGGGCAACGGTCGTGCTGCTGACCGGCCGGCCCTACGTGCAGGCGTCGCTGGTGACCGATGTCGACGGCGACGGCCGCGACAACCTCATCTACACGTGGGAGGGCGACGCGCAGGGCCGCGGCGGCGTCCACTGGCTGAAACTGACCGGCGACGACGTGCTCAATCCCGACCACTGGACCGACCACGTGATGGTCACCCACGAAAGCGCGTGGTGGCTCGCGCCCCGGCGGGTCGACCTCAGCAGCAACGGGCGCGCCACCGACTTGGCGTTCACCGCCCGCAACATCCCGGGCCGCAATCCCGGCGCCCGGCCGGGCGTGTACTGGCTCGAAGAGCCGGCGGACGTGACCGGCCTCTGGAAGCTGCACACCATCGACCGCACGCTCCGGCACCCGTTGCACATCGACTTAGGCGATTTCAGCGGCGCGGGGCACGGAAAGGACCTCGTGGTGGGCGGGTTCAGCACCAACCACATCGCCTGGTACGAGTTCTCGGCCGACTGGCGGCGGCACGACCTCCCGCTGCCCGAAGTGGCCCCCGGCGTGGCGCCCGACCGGGTGTGGAACGTCAAGGGGATTCCCTACGCCGGGCCGCGCGACGGCATCCTCGCGCCGGTCAACCGGGGCAACCGAGGCGCGCTGTTGATCTTCGAGTTCATCGACGGGGCGTACCGCCCGAATGCCCTGCTGCCGCTTCGCTACGGCCACCCCATGGACGACCGCATCGTGTTGTGCGACCTCGACGGCGACGGCCGGCCGGAGGCGATCATCCCCGATTCCGGCACCGGCGTAAAGCGCCTGTGGATTGTCAAGTTCGCCGTTGGGGCAGCGCGCGAAGGCGGCGCAAAACAATAAGCCATCGAATTTCGTGGGATAGGCTTCCAGCCTGTCGATTTCCGCTGAGAGGCTGGAAATGATCTTCCCCCGGAAGCTTAAGCCGACAGGTAAACACCGCTGCCCCATGATCCATTTGAAAACTTCACTTCACCCCTACCTATGAGGCGACGTACTATGAGACGAACAACTATTGCACTTATCGCCGCTGCCGGAATGTGTACGAGCGCCGCGTGCGGGGCTGACGATGCCATGTCGCGCGAAGAGATCGAGCGGGTCGGCGTGCAGGCGGCCCGGTGGTCGCTTGCCAACCAGATGGACAACATGAGCTACCAGAACATGTGCGCGGCGTATGGTATCCTGAA
>SKJM01000212.1 GCA_007122045.1 Planctomycetales bacterium
AGCCCGACCAACCGCATGGGAGTTGTCGTGGTTCCATGGTAGGCGTCGTCGAGGCCAATGCAATTCATCACGGGCGGTGATGAGTGGCCGCGCCCGCAACTGCTCCCAAATGGCTTGGCGGTAGGAGGGCGCCATTGGCCGGGTATCCTCAAGGACGAAGAAACCACCCACCGTTTTCCCCCTTGCTTTTTTCCGCCGATATGCGAAAATGGAAGGAGATGAGGGAGTCGGCCCCACCGGACCGACGAAAATGACACGATGAGCATCGCTCGGACCACCTATTATTTTTGGTTTTACTTTAGCCCCCCAGGTCGCGGGGCCGGAGGAGGTCTGTAGCAACTAGCTCACAACGAAAAAGACCCCAAAGCCCCGAGGCCGCAAAGCCTCGGGGCTTTTTTTTGTTGCGACCGGCAGAAAGCCTTCATCGAGTGGTGTCGCACCGCCCACAATAGGCGCTCGCTCGGCCGCATTCCCCACTGTGTCCCATACTTGAGATGGCAACGTAAAGCCCCCCTAATGGAGAACTGACCCATGATTGTCGTCATGAAACGCGGCGCTACGCCGGACCAAATTGCCCACATGATTGAGCGCGTCGAAGGGCTCGGCCTGAAGCCGCACCCGATCTATGGCACGGAGCGGACGGTCATCGCCGCCATCGGCGAGAAGCGCGACGAACACCGGCAGTCGCTCGAGAGCGGCTCGGGCGTCGAGGAGGTCGTGCCCATCCTGGCGCCCTACAAGGTGGCCAGCCTGGAAGTGAAGCCCGAGCCGACCGTCATTCGGGCGGGCAGCCTGGCCGTGGGCAACAGCCACGTCGGGATGATCGCCGGCCCATGCTCGGTGGAGAGCGAGGAACAGACGTTGGCCACGGCCCGGGCCGTGAAGGCCGCCGGCGCCACGGCGCTGCGGGGCGGCGCGTTCAAACCGCGCACCAGCCCGTACAGTTTCCAAGGGCTCAAGGAGAAGGGGCTGGAAATCCTCGCCGCCGCCCGCGAGGAAACCGGCCTGGCCGTGGTGACGGAAGTCATCTCGGAGAACGACGTGGACCTGGTCGCCCGCTATGCCGACGTGCTGCAGATCGGCGCCCGCAACATGCAGAACTACCGCCTGCTGGAGGCGGTGGGCGAGTCGGGCAAGCCGGTGCTGTTGAAACGCGGCCCGGCGGCCACGCTCGACGAGCTGCTGCTGGCCGCCGAATACATCCTGAACATGGGCAACCCGAACGTCATGCTGTGCGAACGGGGCATCCGCACCTTCGAGACGCACACCCGCTTCTCCCTGCCGCTGGCGTCGGTCCCCTGGCTGCACCAGCGCACCCACCTGCCGGTGGTGGTCGATCCGAGCCACGGCACCGGCCACACGAACCTGGTAACTCCCATGGCCATGGCCGCCCTGGCGGCCGGGGCCGACGGGCTGATCGTCGAGGTGCACCCCGAACCGGAAACCGCGCTGAGCGACGGCTACCAGTCGCTCACCTTCGAGCAGTTCGAAACGCTCATGCAGCGGTGCCAAACGATTGCCGAGGCCATGGGCCGCACCATCCTGCCGAACGAGCGGGCCGCGGTCGCGGGGGGTGCGTAGAGGGGGCACCCCCAACCCCCCCCGAATGGGGCTACGGTATGCCGTGTAACGTGCGCGACGATGCCTTCGGCCCGTAAGGAGGCCGGCCCCCGGCCGGCCCACGAACGGTTTACGCGGAGCGTCAACGAACAACCCGAACCGGCCGGCAGGTCCGGCGACCGCGACCAATGGCAAAACGCAAGAAGCAACTCTCGCCGAAGTATCAGCCGTGGGTCGATGCGCGCACTCGCTTGCACCTCTCGCACGCGCACATCCAAATGGCCCGCGAACTGCGCATGAATCCCAAGAAGCTCGGCCGCAAGGACAACCACGAACAGGAACCCTGGAAGCTGCCGCTGCCCCAGTATATCGAGGAGCTCTATTTCGAACGGTTCGGCAAGCCGCGCCCCGACGTCGTCCGGTCGATCGAGGAGATGGTTCAGCAGAAGAAACGCAAGAAGCAAGAGGCTCGAAGACGCCGAGATGCCGGTGGCGGGCAGGCGGCCTCCGACAAGGTGGAACGGGACGAAGACATCCCGTTCTGAGGCGTTCCCTTGGTGCGATTGGGAGGGAGGAGGGACCGGCGGTACTGCTTGCGGCTCGGAGGCAGGGGCAGGGACTTGCACACGTGGGCCTCCTGTGATAGCCTCCAATGCCATGGACAATACACATTGCGATTGGAGCAATGAGCCCTGTGGGAGATAGAGCCACATGTCGCCCGCTCAATCATAGGAGTCATTGGACGTGAAAGACAACCAACTCGGAGTGGCCATCCACGGCGTGGGCCAGGTGGCCTATGCCCACGCGGCAAGCTGGAAGAAATGCGCAAAGACGCGGATCGTTTCCGTCAGCAGCCGGCGGCGCGAAAGCGCGCAGGCGCTGGTCGACAAGCTCGGCCTCGACTGCCCGGTGCGCGACAGCTACGACGAAGTGCTGGCCGACCCGGAGGTCGACATCGTCAACCTCAGCGGGCCGAACCAGGTGCATACGCCGCAGGGAATCGCCGCAGCCCGCGCTGGCAAGCACCTGATGATCGAAAAGCCCATGTGCCTGAGCATGGACGAGAACCGCTCGCTGCGCGACGCGGTGGCCGCGGCCGGCGTGAAGAGCGTGTGCAGCTTCGTGCTGCGATGGAACCCGCTCATTCGCAGCCTCAAAAGCCTGCTGGCCGAGGAGACGATCGGCAACCTGTTCTACGCCGGGGTCGATTACTGGCACGGGCTGAACAC
>SKJM01000191.1 GCA_007122045.1 Planctomycetales bacterium
GCGGGCGGCGTCCTTGCCGCTGGTGGCCTCGCCGCCGGAACGCGCGACGGCCTGCTCCACGGTGTCGCAGGTGAGCACGCCGAACAGGGCGGGGACGCCCGTATCCATGCCAATCTGCGCCAGGGCGTTGCCCACCGCCCGGTTGATATGTTGGTCGTGCGTCGTCTCGCCGCGGATGACCGCGCCGAGGCACAATACGGCGGCATACCTGCCGGAGCGGGCCATGCGCATGGCCACGGTGGGAATTTCGTAGGCCCCCGGCACCCAAGCCACGTCGATCCGCTCGTCGGCAACGCCGCGGTCGACGAGCGTCTGCACGGCTCCGTCGAACAGCCGCCGGGTGATGGTCTCGTTGAACCGGGCCACGACGATGGCGAATCGCCCCTCGGCCGCCGTCGAACAACCTTCGAAAACGTTTGGCATGGTCTTAACCGGCCTAGCCCAACTGGTGCAGCCGGCTTGCTCCCCGGAGGGGGCCGCCCGCACGCCCGGGGGCTGCTGAGGGGCTCCTACTTCATGTTCATGCTCATGAGGAACTCGGCGTTCGACTGGGTCTTTTCCAGCCGGCCGACCAGCAGCTCCATGGCGTCGGGCGGGTTCATGTCGGCCAGCACGCGGCGCAGCACGCATACCCGCCGGTGTTCCTCCGGGTCCAGGAGCATCTCCTCGCGGCGGGTGCCGCTGCGGTTGATGTCGATGGCCGGCCAGATGCGGCGGTCGACCAGCTTCCGGTCGAGCGAAATCTCCTGGTTGCCCGTCCCCTTGAACTCCTCGAAGATCACCTCGTCCATGCGGCTGCCGGTGTCGACCAGGGCGGTGCCGATGATCGTCAGCGAGCCGCCTTCCTCGACCTTTCGGGCCGAGCCGAAGAACCGTTTGGGCCGCTGCAGGGCGTTCGCGTCGAGCCCGCCCGAAAGCAGCTTGCCCGAGTTCGGGCACTCGGCGTTCCAGGCCCGGGCGAGCCGTGTGATCGAATCGAGGAAAATCAGCACGTCGGTGCCGAACTCGACCATCCGCTTGGCCTTCTCGAGCACCATTTCGGCCACTTGCACGTGGCGGGCCGAGTTCTCGTCGAAGGTGGAACTGATTACCTCGCAGTTGGACCCTTTGACCTGCCGCTCCATGTCGGTCACCTCTTCCGGCCGCTCGTCGATCAGCAGCATGAAGACGTACAGGTCGGGGTAGTTGGTCAGGGCCGCCTGGGCCATCTTCTGCAGCAGGATCGTCTTCCCGGCGCGGGGGGGGCTGACGATCAGCCCCCGTTGCCCGAACCCGATCGGCACGATCAGGTCGACCACCCGCATGGAGACCTCGTCGGGCGTGGTTTCCATGCGGACGCGCTCGTCGGGATGCACCGGCGTCAGCTCGTCGAACTGCACCTTGCCGGAGAGCAGGTTCGGGTCCTGGTAATTGATGGCTTCGACCCGCAACAGGGCGAAGTAGCGTTCGTTCTCCTTCGGGGGGCGGATCTGGCCGGACACGGTCGCTCCGGTCTTCAGCCCGAAGCGACGGATCTGGCTGGGCGAGACGTAGATGTCGTCCGGGCACGACAGGTAATGATACTCGGGGCTGCGGAGGAAGCCGAACCCGTCGGGCAGGATCTCCAGGGTGCCCTCGCCGTAGATCAGGCCGTTGAGCTTGATCCGCTCTTTGAGGATCTTGAACACCAGGTCCTGCTTCTTCATGCCGGTGTAATCGGTGAGGTTCTCCTTGCGGGCCTCCTCGATCAGTTCGGCCATCGACATCCGCTGGAGTTCGGCTACGTGGGTATCGGCCGGGTCCTTGGCCAACTGGTAGCGCTTCTCGAGCTGCGCCTTGGGCAGGTGACCGGCCTCGGCGATGATTTCCTCGGCCAGCGAGAGCGGTTCTTCCTCATCGTAGGGGTTCCGGCTGCCGGCGGCCGAGCCGTCGGCGGCCGGGGCGGCGAAGGCGTGGCGGGGAATAGGCGGTTTGCCGTCCGCCGTGGGCGCGCGGTCGGTCGGCTGCCGCGAGTCGTTCTCCTCGGCGGCCCATTTGGATAAGCGCGAGTGTGGCATGGTTCTCGTACTCCGAAAAGGTGGAGAGTCGTCACGCAGACGGTGACAAAGGCGGGTTGTCGTCTTCCGCGAGCAACGCCCAGAACTGCTCGACTTGAGCCCGGGTCTGCTGCGGGGTTCCGGAATTGTCGATGGACACGTCGGCGCGGGCGCGTTTGACCTCCAAGGGGAGCTGGGCGGCCTCGCGGCGGGCGACGTCCTCTTCGGTCCATCCCCGCGCCGCGGCCCGCGCCAGCCGAAGCTCGCGCGCCGCGTCGACAAAAATCAGTCTATCACATAGCCTATCCCATCCGGCCTCCAGAAGCAATGGGGCGTCCAGCACCACCGCCGGATAATTCTGGGCGGCCAGTTCCCTTTGTTCGTCGGCAAGCCGCCTGACTATTCGCGGGTGGAGCAGATTTTCGAGAAATCGCCGCTCTTGCCCCCCCGCGGGCTGGGGCGCAAACACGATCTCAGCCACCCGCGAGCGGTCGACCCGCCCGTCCGGGCCAAAAGCCTTATCCCCCCACCGGTGCCGCAGGGACAGTTGGACTTCCGGATCATCGAGCACTTCGTGGCCCGCCCGGTCGGCATCGAGCAACCCGGCCCCCAACTCGGTCAACTGCCGGGCGACCAGGCTTTTACCGCTGGCTACACCCCCCAAAACACCTATTTTGTGCATGTCGTTTGTTTCTTTCCCGAGCCATCCTCAATGCGCGTATACTGTATACCGGGATTGGAGTGTGGTCGGCAAGCAGTTCCGGTCGGCC
>SKJM01000832.1 GCA_007122045.1 Planctomycetales bacterium
GCGCAAGGGACCTGGAATCGATGACCGTCGGCTGGAAGGTCGACGCCGAGGGCCGGAAGACCGTGCTGGAGGCCGCGTTCCTTTCGAAGGAAGGCTCGGACACGGCCCGCTTCCTGGCCCCGGCCGCGGAAACGCGGACGATGTTCGGTGGCTTCGCCCTGCCGGACGCCGCGCTGACGGTGCGCGGCACCGGGCGGAAGCTCCCCCCGCCGGCCGACGCCATCGACAAGATGATCGACGCATGCCGCGATCGGGCGTTCGACCGGATCGACAAGCGGGCGAAGGACGACGCCGAAGTGGCCAAGGAACTGCTGGGCACGGTGCTAGAGGTGGTCCGCGACACCGCCAAGACGCCCAACGATGACGGCGCGCTCTCCGTGCGGCTCGATCCGGAGGCCATCACGCTCATCCACGGGCGTTTCGTCACCGACGGCGCCACCCTGGAGGGCGTGGTCAAGCGAGCGGTCGGCCTTGCCCGCGAAAAACACCCCGAAGCGGTCGATCGAATCGTCCAGCTCGACGCGGGCCGAATCGGCCCGGTGAACCTGCACCTGGTTTCTCTGCCGTTGGAAAAGTGCCGGCACAGCGAAGCCATCCAAGGGGCCGTCGGCGAGAGGCTGGACATCGTGCTCGGCTTCGGCCCGCGCGGCGTGTACGTAGCGGCGGGGCGCGACGCGATGGAAACCTTGCGGCGGGCGATCGGACGTTCCTGGCGGATGCGCAGAAGGACGGTGCCGCCGGTCGCGGTAACCCTCGACGTCGGCGCGCTGGCCGCCTCGGCCGCCGGCTGCCCGGCGGAACGGGTTCGGGCCAAGGGCGAAAAGGCCCTGGAAGTGCTCGAACCGGCCGAGGGGCGCGACCAGATTCGCTTCACCGTCGAGGCGGTCGAGCGCGGCCTGAAGCTCCGCCTCGAACACGACGAAGGCGTGCTGCGGCTGATGGCCGAGATGCCGAAGCACAAGAAGTAGCCCACGAAACCCTTCGAGGTTTCCTCCCCAACGACCGCGCCGAGACGGGCGACGCCGCATCGCTCCGTTTCGGCGCGGTTTGTCGTTCCGGTTGATCTGCCCGGCGCGCCGGATATAATGCGGGTACGGCCAAGGTACGGCCAATACGTATATCCGGGCACACCCAACCCCCCCCAGGAGGCCCCAGCGGAGGTTCCCTCCATGCCCGAAAACCAACCGGCGCTCGACGGTCCCAAGCCCGCCGGCCGTGTGCATCTGCGTTATTGCCGGCTGGTGCTGCTGTGCCTGGCAGCGGTGGCCGTTACGGCAATTCCCGTCGTGCTAACGGGCGCGCGCCTGCGCCGGGCCGAGCCGCTGCGCATTTCGGAGGAAACGACCTACATTACTGAACCGCTGAAGTCGGGCGGAAAACAGGTCGATTACTTCGCCGCGCTCCAACAGGCGACCTACCCGGCGAACATCGCCACCGACGAGAACGGCTACCGGCTCATCGTGCGGGCACTGGGCAAGAGCCCCGGCGCGGAGCCTGCGCATTTCGCGGCCATTTGCCAGCAACTTGGGCTGGCCCCGGAATCCATCCGGCCGGAAGTGACGTATCGCGATCCACACGATTTCCTGACCGTGTACGTCGATGGCGAGGAGTTCGACAAGACGCTGCTCGATCGCGTGCGCCCGGAAAAGCGTTCCCGCCGCAAGCTCGTGGAAATGCTCGAAGACAAGCTCGCCAGGCCGTGGACCGTGGGCGACCTGCCGATGATGGCGGCGTGGCTCGAGGAGAACGGCCCCGCGCTCGACCTGATGGTTCGGGCCGTGCGCCAGCCCACGTTCCACGTCCCCATGGTACGCGAGCACGAGGATGCCCCGTTGGACGGCGCCGCCATGTCCGACCTGAACTACCTGCGTTCATTCGTCCACGGACTCAGCGCCCGCGCCAATAACCGCATCGCAACGGGCGATATCGAGGGTGCCGTGGGCGATATCATCGCGTGCAAGCGACTCGGGCGCCACATTGCACAGGGGGCAACGACGCTCGAAATGCTTTTGATGCTCCTCTACGAGCGCGAGCACGGCACGCTGCCGCCGGCCTGGTCGGTCGGCGCGGACGGCAAGCCGCTCCACAGTTGGCGGGTGCTGCTGCTTCCGTACTTGGGGCAGGAAGCGCTTTACGCGAACATCCGGCTCGACGAACCGTGGGACAGCCCGCACAACCGGCAGTTCCACGGCGAAGCGGTGCCGTTCTACCGCTGCCCGAGCGACCCGGTGGCCGGGCCGGGCGAAACGACGTACTCGGTCGTCGTGGGGCCCGATATGCCGTTCGAAGCAGGCGAGGGCAAACGCCTGGCCGATTTCGGGCCGCACAGCGACGACATGATCCTGCTGGTCGAGCGCGCCGAGCCGGCCTGCTGGATGGACCCGACGCGCGAGGTGCCGCAGCGGGCCGCTGAAGAGGGCATCCGCGAGCACGCCGAGCCGCTCGCTCCGGCACCGCCCAGCCCGAACGGCATCGGCAGCCATCACCGGCGCGGCGCGCATTTCGGGCTCCGCAACGGCGCCGTTGAATTCCTGTGGGCGGATAACGACCTGGAAGAACTCCGCGCGATGCTCCGCGGCGTTTAGCAACTCCATCGCGATGCACGCCCCCCGCACGCCACCATCCGGGCTTGTCCCGGTGGAGCGATGTTTGGCAACTACAGCCACTGTGCGAAACGCCAAAGCTGACGCAAAACGAAAGCGGCGTCGAGCCGCCGCACTCCAAATAGCACGCAAGTCGTGGAGGACCCATGTCGGCAAAATATCAGAAATCATCTATCAGAAA
>SKJM01000052.1 GCA_007122045.1 Planctomycetales bacterium
CGTTCGACCCGCTGCACGCGGGGCACCGCCGTATGGCCGAGGTGGCCCGGCAGTTGCTCGGCCGGGACGTGCACTTCGAAATCCCCGTCGTCAATCCCGACAAGCCGCCGCTGGACTACTATGAACTCGCGTGGCGGTTGGCCCAGTTCACGGACGACGAACCGGTGTTGCTCAGCCGGGCGGCGACGTTCGAACAGAAGTCGGCCCTGTTCGGAGGCGCGACGTTCGCGGTGGGTGTGGACACGGTGCGGCGGATCGCCTCGCCGGCCTACTACGGCGACGATCCGGCTGCCCGGCTCGCCGCCCTGGAGCGGATCGCCGCGCGGAGCTGCCGGTTCCTCGTGTTCGGCCGCGACATGGGAACCGGGTTCGTCCGCCTGGGCGACCTGGAGTTGCCCGAGGCCCTCCGGTCGATCTGCCGGGAGGTGCCCGCGGAGGTGTTTCGCGAAGACATTTGCTCGACGGCCCTGCGCCGGGCGAAGATCACTGCGGAGTGCTGAGCCAGGCGGCAGAGCGGGGTTTGCCGGTAGCCCATTCTTGCGGTTCGGCTTAGCCCGGATGGCCCTGACGGTGGGCACGTAACATCCGGCTTCTCCCCGCGCCGGCTCCCCGCTATGTGGCCGAAGTCACCTTAGCCAATGGGATGGACTTGCGGGCGAGACGGGAAAAGCTACACTGAATGAGATAGCCAGGAGTTGTGGTTGGAGTAACCGACGGACCACCCGCCATGGGGGAACCCGTCGCCTTTCCGGCGCCGATGGCCTTTGCCGATCGGGGGTTTTCTCATTACAATAACCGGTTTGACCGCTGATGGAGGGCGGTCACGCCCCAGAGTTGCCATGGAGCAACGAGCAAGGAGCCTATTCGGTGCAGATCAACATCTCGACCCGCCACGGACAAATCAGTGCCCCAACCCGCGAGAAAATTCACGCCAAATTGGAGAAGCTGCCTCGCCTGTTCGACCGGATCAGTGCGATTGGATTGACCATCGACCTGGAGCATCGCGATGCCCCGGTGGTGGACTTGCAGGTTTCGGTCAAACACAAGCACGAGTTGGTCGCCGCGAGCCGGGCGGGCGACTTGCTGGCCGCGGTCGACGACGTGACGGAGAAGATGGAACAGCAGTTGCGCAAACACAAAGAGAAGATCCGCGATCGGCATCGGGTCCCGGGCCACCGCCAGATGGAAATCGAACAAGCCAATGAAGGGAGAAAAGGTGCATGAAGTTCGCCAACTTTATCTGCCGTGAGGCGATCCGCGCCCACCTCGACGCGGCCGACAAGGAAGGGGCCATTCGAGAAATGGTCCAATCGCTGCTCGACGCCGGCCGGATTGCGGGGGACGAGTGCGAGGCGATTGTCAAGGCGATCCTCAAACGCGAGGAGTTGGGCAGCACGGGCATCGGGCGCGGCGTGGCCGTACCCCATGCCAAGCACCCCAGCGTCGAGGAGCTGGTCGGCACGGTCGCGGTGAGCGGCCGGGGCGTCGACTTCGCCAGCCTGGACGGTGAGACCGTCCATCTGTTCTTCCTGCTGGTCTCGCCGCCCGACCGGCCCGGCGACCACCTTCGGGCATTGGAGAACATTTCGCGGCAGTTGCGCGACGACACGTTCTGCCGCTTCCTCAAGCAGGCCAAGAACCGGGAGGACATCGAGCAGTTGCTCGACGAGGCCGACAACAACCAGTTTGGCTCCTGAGGGCGTCGGAGCCGGCCCCCCGCAGGCTGGTTGCCGCGGCCGCATTGAGGAATTTCCCGATCGGGCAAGCCGCCACCCGTATTCGCCTACCCTATGGCCTCAACTCGTTGGAACGGCGTTTTCGTGAATCCACCGAAAGCAACACGGACTGTTCGGCTGTCCAACCCGGAGGGGCTGCATCTCCGGGCAGCCACCCTCATTGCGGAGTTGGTTCGTCACTATCAGTCGAAGGTGTCGCTCCACAAGGGCTCGCGGCGAGCTGAGGCGACCGACGTGTTGCAGATCGCCACGTTGGGCGCCGCGCAGGGCGAGGAGGTGGTATTGGAGGCCTCCGGGGACGACGCCGAAGCGGTCTTGGACGCGCTGGTGGCGTTGTTCCGCGACCGTTTTGGCAACGAGGACGACGCGAACCCCTAGAAACAAGCACAGGCGGCAACCGCCGCCGCTGGAATGCAAAAACTGCAAGGAATAGCCGTTTCGCCGGGCGTGGCCATCGGCGAAGCCCTGGTGATGGACAACGAGGGGTTCCGGATCCCTCGCCGGTTCGTCACGCGCGATGCCGTCGACGACGAGCTGGAGCGGCTCGAGGCGGCCGTCGACGCGGCCGGCGCCGAGATCGCCCATAACCGCGAGGCCGTCTCGCGCGAACTGGGCGAGAAGTACGGCGCCATCTTCGAAGCCCACCTGCAAATGCTGCAAGACTCGCGGCTGCGCAGCGAGCTGCACGAAATGATCCGCGAGCGGCACTACTCGCCCGAGTACGCCGTCAGCCGGACCCTCCGCCGGTATGCCCAGGTGTTCCAGCGGCTGGAAAGCTCCTACCTGGCGGAGCGGGTCTACGATATTTTCGACATCGAGAAGCGGCTGCTGCGCCACTTGCTCGGGCGGCGGCGCGAAGGGATTTCCCACCTCACGTCGCCTGTGCTCATCCTTGCCCACAACCTCACGCCCAGCGAGACGGCGAACCTGGACCGCAAGTTCGTCCGCGGTTTTGCCACCGAGACGGGGGGGCCGGGCAGCCACACCGCCATCGTGGCCGAGGCCCTGGAGATTCCCGCCGTCCTGGGTATCGGGCCGTTC
>SKJM01000181.1 GCA_007122045.1 Planctomycetales bacterium
AGCACAAGGCCGAACTCGATTCCCTCCTGACCCTCCGCTTCCAAACGTTCTCAAAAGCGCAAGTTCAGGCCGCGTGAAGTATATACTCGCCGCGCGCCGTTATTGCGCTTTTGTAGGATGGACATTCTTGTCCGTCTTCGCTTTGACGGGCTAAAGCCCATCCTACGGAAGCGCAGTTTCAGGCCGCGTGAAGTATAGAACGAATTTCGCTCTTCCGTTTCTCGGGGGAAGCTGGTTGCAGGCACGCCAAGGTCACGGCACATTGCCCGACGGCGCGGCGGAGCGTGCCTGCTACTCCGTCTTGACTTACACCCGGAAACTGAAACAGCCCGACGCATTACTGTTGATTGTATTTGAGTCGGGCGCCGATTGCAACAATTTCGTCGCCCCCCCCCTTAAGAAGGTGCACGGGAGGCGCGAGCACTGACTGGTCTTGAGGCGGGGACGCTACCCTGGCGACCCGTCCTCAGGGGGGTCGCTCTCCGATTCGAAGGGCATTCCGTATCGTTCGTCGAGCCAACGGCCGAGATCGACCAGGCGGCATCGCTCGGAACAGAACGGGAGCGATGGAGACTCGCTCTCCTCGAAACGACGGCCGCAGTTGGGGCAGTGAAGTTCGCGCATCAGGGCGCGCTCGGGAATTCCTGGGCTACCTAAAAAGGGGGGCCGCCGTTCTCAATGGCCGGCCGCCGCGGCGCCGCCCTCGGCGGTCTTCTGCGCCTCCGGCTTCTTGGAATCGGCGCCCTTTCCCTTCGACGCCGAACCGCCGTTGTCGGCCGCCGCGGCCTTGCGGTACGATTCGCTCCGGTAATCGGTCTTGTAGAAACCGGAACCCTTGAAAACAATCGCCGCGCCGGGACCGATCCGGCGCCGAAGCTTCAGGCGGCGGCACTGCGGGCACTTCCGTTTCGGCTGCTCGGTGATCGACTGGAACAGCTCGAACTCGTGCTCGCACGCGTCGCATACATAGTCGTAGGTGGGCATGGGTAGGTCTCAGGTGTCAGGTGTCAGGTGTCAGGTGTCAGGTGTCAGGTCGAACTTTCGGCATTCGGCATTCGGCATTCGGCATTCGGCATTCGTCATTCGCCCCGCTCCGTCTCTGCGCGGGACGGCGCGGCCGAGACGATCACCTGGCTGGGCCGGACCACGCGGTCGTGTAGCCGGAAGCCGCTTTGCGTTTCGCCCACCACCGTCCCCGGGGGGTGCTCCTCGCTGGGCTGCTGCGTGATGGCCTCGTGCACGTTGGGATCGAACGGTTGGTGCAGGGCGTCGATCCGGACGCAATCGTGACGGCGGAGTACGTCTTCGAGCTGTTCGGCTACGATCTTGAACCCCTGCAACAGGGCCGGATCGTCGCCGCTCTGCTCGGCGGCCGCAATGGCCCGATGGACGTTGTCCCAAACCGGCAGCAGGTCGCGCAGCAACGGCAGGGCCGCGTAGCGGCGCTCCAGTTCCAATTCGCGGACGGCGCGGCGGCGGTAGTTTTCCAGTTCGGCCTGGCAGCGGAGCGCCCGGTCCCGGGCCGCCTCGAGTTCCACCCGCACTTCGGAAAGCTCCGCCTCGGCCGGCGGCGGCCCTTCGGCGCCGGCTTCCGCCTCGGGCGGGCCGGCTTCGGCCCGGTGGTCATCCTCGGGGTGCGCAGGTTCGCGCGGCGCCCCCTCGCGCTCGGCCGCCGGCGGCCATTCCGCCGATTCGGGGTCGCGCTCGGGCGGTGTCTTCACCGGAATTCGCTTCTTACTCACGGCAGTCCTACCAAGGTCCCAGGCAACAGAGAATCATTGCTCGTTCCAATCATCCTGCGTGGAAGTACTCCTTCACTTTTTCGAAGAACGACTTGCGTTTGGGCGATACTTGCACGTCTTCCACCTCGGCCAGTTTTCGCAGCAGTTCCTCGTGCGAGTCATCGAGCACCCGGGGCACCTCGACCTGAAACTGCACGAGCAAGTCGCCGCGCCCGCGACGGTGAGGGTCCGGCATCCCCATGCCCTTCAGCGTCATCACGTCGCCGGGTTGCGTGGCGGGCGCCACGTCGATCTCGTGCCGGCCGTCGAGCGTGGGCACTTCGATCCGGGCGCCGAGGACGGCCTGTGAATACCCGATGGGCACCTGGCAGATCAAGTGCTGACCTTCCCGATGGAACAACGGGTGCGGCTGCACGCGGATCGACACGTACACGTCGCCGGGCGGACCACCGTTCGGACTCGGCTCGCCCTCGCCCGCCAAACGAATCTGGTTGCCGTCGTCGACGCCGGGCGGGATGTCGACCTTGCGCGTCACCTGCTTGGGCACCCAGCCGCCGCCGCGGCAGTCGCGGCACGGGTGGCGGACGATGTTACCCGCACCGTTGCACCCCGGGCAGGTCGTTTGGATGGCGAGAATCCCCCGCGACTGCACGATCCGGCCGGCGCCGCCGCAGTAGCTGCACGCTTCGGGGCGCGTGCCGGACCGGGCCCCGGTGCCGTGGCAGGTTTCGCAACGATGGCGGCGCTGGAACTGCACCACTTTCGACGTCCCGCGGGCGGCCTCGAGCAGGTCGAGCGTCACCCGCGACCGCACATCGGCGCCTCGGCGCACCCGCCGCCCGCGACGGCGGGCGCCGAACAGGTCGCCGAAGACGTCGCCGAAGGCCTCGAAGATGTCCCCGACATCCGTAAAATGGTGGACGCCAGCCCCCTCCAGGCCGGCATGCCCGAAACGGTCGTACCGGGCCCGCTTTTCCTGGCTGCTGAGGACCTCGAACGCCTCGGCGGCCTCCTTAAAGCGTGCGACC
>SKJM01000854.1 GCA_007122045.1 Planctomycetales bacterium
CCCGTCTACTTCCAGGCGCTCGACGCCGAGGGCCACGCCGTGCAGAGCATGCGGAGCTGGTCGACGCTCCAGCCGGGCGAGGTGTTCTCGTGCGTCGGCTGCCACAGCGAGCAGAAGCACGACGCGCCGCGGCTGCAAGCGGCCACCGGCGCGATGCGTGCGGGCGTTGCGCCGCTCGACCCGGCGTACGGTCCCGCCGAGGGGTTCAGCTTCCCCCGCCTCGTGCAGCCGATCCTCGACCGGCACTGCGTAGCGTGCCACGACACCGACGCCCGCGGCCGGAACGGCGAGGCGCCGTTCAGCCTGGCGGGCAGGCTGAACCCCGACGAAACGGCCAAGCGCCATTGGAGCGACGCCTACCTGGCGCTGACCGGTCCGGACGGCGACCGGGGAGCACGGGCGCCGTACGAGGGCCCGGTTCGCTGGATCCATCCGCAGTCGGCCCCGCCCATGCTGCCGCCGTATTACACCGGCGCCGCGAAGAGCCCGCTCCTTGCCATGCTTCAGGCCGGGCATCACGACGTGGCCCTGTCGGCGGAAGAATTACAGACCATCGCCCTGTGGATCGACCTGGCCGTTCCGTTCGCGGGCGACTATACCGAAGCCCACGCCTGGTCGGACGAGGAGCAGGCGACGTACGCGCACTTCCTCGAGAAACGGCGCCGCATGGAGGCGGTGGAACGGGAGAACATCGCCGCGCTGATTGCCGAGGAGGACGGCGCCCCGTATCGCCCACGGTGACCGGTCCGGGCAGCCGGAAACCGGGGACGTCGCATCGAGCCATTGCGGCGGTTCGGTATTCACCTGGCGGCCCGCCCGATTGGCCTTCCCAAGCCCCCCGGGAAGCGGCGCGTGAGGGGCGGTTGACGGCGGAAAGATCGATTGGCATACTGAGAGCGTGTTTCCATTTGATCGGACCCCATCTTCCAAGGATTCGTGGAAAGGAACGTCATGCTTGCAGTCGTTGTGGTCGAACCGGGCCGGGTGGAATTGGTCGATTTACCCCAGCCCACCCCCGGGCCCTATGAAGCCCGGGTGAAAACCGAAGTGGCCAGCCTGTGCAACGCCACCGACGGGAAACTCATTGCCGGGCACTTCCCCGGGGTGGATACCTACCCGCTGATGCTCGGACACGAGTCGGCCGGCATCGTCGACGCCGTGGGCGAGAAGGTGCGGAACTTCCGCGTGGGCGACCGGGCGATTGGCGGGTTGCTGTTCAACGCGGGCGACGGCCGCACCGCCAGCGGCTGGGGCGGCTTCGGCGAGTACACCCTCGTGGCCGACCACGACGCCATGGTGGCCGACGGCGTGGCCGACGCCGACCACGGCTGGTTCGAGGTGTTCGAAATCCAGCGCGCCGTCCCCTCCGACATCCCCGTCGAGGCCGCCGTCCTGCTGTGCACCTGGCGCGAGGTGTACGGCGGCATCGGCGACTTCCAGCTCCAGCCGGGCAACGACCTGCTGGTGTTCGGCGCCGGACCGGTCGGGCTGAGTTTCCTGAAGTTCGGCAAGCTGCTGGGAATGGGGTCCATTGCGGTGGTCGATCCGCTCGAAGCGAAGCGGCAGAAAGCGGCTGCCTTGGGCGCCGACGCCGTGCTGCCGCCCGACCCCCAGGCGATCAGCGATCTGGCCGCCTCGCGCGGCAAGCCGTTCGACGCGGTCATCGACGCCGTCGGGAAGCCCGCCATCGTCAACATGGCGCTGCCGCTGATCGGCCTCGGCGGCACGATCGGCGTGTACGGCGTCATTGCCGAGCCGGCGATGACCCTGGAGAAGGGCAAAGGACCCTACAACTTCAACCTGTTCGTGCACCAGTGGCCCACGCGCTGGCGCGAGCGGGCCGCCCAGGAGCCCCTGTGCGAGTGGATTCGCGAGGGAAAGCTCCGGGCCGACGAGTTCGTCACGCACGAGTTCCCCGTCCAGCAAATCGGCGAGGCCATCGAGGCCGTGCGCAGCGGCCAGGTGATCAAGTCGATCCTCCGGTACGACTAGTACGGCGCTTTCGGTTCCTCGTATCCGCTGCCCCAATGTAGCAGGCACACGCCGTGTGCCGTCCACAAGAGTAGCAGGCACACGCCGTGTGCCGTCCCGACCTGTCACGGTACCAGTAACATGCCCCAGCACATCCTCGCACTCGACATCGGCACGCAAAGCACCCGCGCGGCACTGGTCGCGGCCGGGGGCGATATCCTCCGCATCGAGCAGATCCGCCATGAGGTCGACAGCCCGCATCCCGGCTGGGCCCAACAGCAGCCCGACGCCTGGTGGGAGGAAACCTGCCGGGCCATCCGCACGGTGCTCCAAGCCACCGGCGCCGAGCCCGCGTCGATCGCCGCGGTTTCGGCCTGCGGGCAGATGCACGGGCCGGTGGGCGTTGACGAGCGGGGCGAGACGACCACGCCCTGGGTGCAACTCTGGTGCGACAAGCGCTCGGAAGAGCAGTGCGCCGCGGTCCGCCGCGCGCACGACGAGCGGCAACTGGCCGCCCGGGCCGCCAACCCGGTCAATCCGGCGTGGGTCGGCTTGAAAGTGCGCTGGTACAAGGAGCACGAGCCGGAGGCGTACGAGCGTGCCCGCTGGTTCCTGGTGCCGAAGGACTTCATCAACTTCCGGCTGACCGGCGTGGCGGCGACCGACCCGAGCGAGGCCTCCGGGTCGTTCCTCTGGGACCACCAGCGCGACGCGTACTGCGGCGAGTTGGCCGCGGCCGTCGGGGTCGACGCGGGCCGCTTCGCCCCGGCGCACCCCTCGCACGCGGTCATCGG
>SKJM01000636.1 GCA_007122045.1 Planctomycetales bacterium
CGTCCGTCGCCGGTGAGGTCGCCGACGCGCAGGTCGCCCATGAACCCTCCCTCGGCGAGTAACGATCGGGGAACCTCAAGCCGCTTGTGCAGCACCGGTTCGCCGAAGGGTTCATCGGCGAGGGCCGGTGCCAAGAAGCCCGCGGGCAACAAGAGGATCAGCAACCATTTGCGTGGCATCGCACTTTTCATTGGATTGTCCTTGCCGTAGCGGGAATGGTCCGGACGATTCGCGTAGGCCCAAGGTCGCGTCCATCGCTGGTGGAACGCGCAAGCCGGAGTTCTTTGCCCCCTCCACGCCACCATCCTGGCTTGCGCCGGTAGAGCGATGTTTGCCAACTACCGCGGCAGCATCACCATCTGCTGCATGCTGTTCCACGCGTTCTGCGTATTGCCGTTGCCGGTCACCCGGACGTAGCGGGCGCGGAACGGGCGGAGGTCGACCGGTTCGAGGCCGGCCGTGGTGCCGCTGCTGGTGCCGTCGAACACCACTTCCCACTGTTGGCCGTCGTCGGAAATGGCAACCTGGAATCGCTGCCGGCGCCGGTCGCCGCGAAACCAGGCGATGAGCACCCGGCCGACCGGCGTCACGTCGCCCAGATCGTACCGGATCCATTGCCCCTCGCCTTCGGCCCCCCAGTATGTGTCCAGGTCGCCGTCGATGGTGTTCTCCGGACCGTACGAGGGCTCGAACCCGCTGGCAGTCACCTCTTTGACGGGCAGAGCGTCTTCCGCGAGTTCCTCGGGCACCGCCCGGCGGAGCGGCACGGTGATGAACGGCCCGGCGGCCTCGATCACCTCCGGCGTGATGATGCCCTCTTTCACGAGCAGGTACACCTCGCCGGCCGCGGAAAGAAACAGCCCGGCGGCGTATTCGTGCGTGCCGTGCGGCCGCGACGGCGCCGGCGCGGCGCCGACCGGCTGCACCCAGCCCAGCTTGCCGTCCGGGTGTATGGAACCGACCAGCGCGTTCCACCCGCGCAGGATCACCGGCAAGTAAGCCTCCCGGTCAAGCACGCCATTCCGCACACCCCACGCATAGCCCGCAATGAAGAAGGCCGTGCCGCTGCTTTCGGGCATGGGGGTGTGCGCCGGATCGGCCAGGTTCGATCGCCAGAAGCCGTCCGCCTGCTGCCGCGGCGCCAGCGAGGCGGCCATGCGGCGGTAGAGTTGCACGTAGCGCTCCCGCCCCGGCGCGTCGTCGGGCAGGTAGCGGAGGATCCGCGGGAAGGCGCCGAAGACCCAGCCGTTGCCTCGCGACCAGAGTATCTTTTCGCCGTGGGGCGATTTCCGCCCGATATAGCCGGGGTCGCGGTAGTACAGGTCGTCCTCTTCGTCGAGCGTGGCCTCGGTGACGGTCCAGAACACGTGGTCGAGCATGTCCAGATGCTCCCGGTTCCCGGTGGCCCGGTACAGCATGGGGAACACCGGCGCGCCGTAGAGCGAGTCGCTGTACAGCGGGCGGTCGTACGGGGGGCCTGCATGGCCGAACCAGATTTTCGCCCCGCCCGGCGAGTTCGGCGCGTCGGTGGCCAGCCACTTGAGCGTCGGTTCAATCTTCTTCGGGTCGGGATCGAGCAGGTGCAATTCCGCCCAGGTCATCGAACAAAACAGCTTGTTCATGCCCGACCCCTCCGTGCCCTCCCGCCACTGGTGCTTCTCGGCCCACCGCTCGGCCTGCTCGCGGTACTTCGCGTTGCCGGTGGCGTGGTACAGTTCCATCACCCCGCTGTAAAAGGTGGCCCGAATCCAGTTGCGGTCGGTTTCTCTGTAGGGATTCTCCAGCGTGTGGGTGTACACCTTGTCGGCCAGCGCCAGGATGCGTTCCGGCTGGAAGGCGTCGTCCGCCCCGGGGTCGTCGGCCGGGGCGGCCGCAGGCCCGGCGAAACAGGTCAGGGCGGTAGCAAGCAGTACCATCGTGGTGCGTTTCATCATCGGTCTCCTCGGGAACTTTGTTTTAAGGGTAATAGAACCATCTGCCGCATACTGTTCCACCGATTGTCCGTATTGCCGTGGCCGGTCAGGCGCACGTACCGGGCCCGGAAGGGGCGGAGGTCCACCGGCTCCGGGCCTCGGGCCGTGCCGCTGCTCTGCCCGTCGAACACCACCCGCCATTGCTCTCCATCATCGGAAACGGCGATCTCGAATCGCTGCCGGCGCCGGTCGCCGGCATGCCAGGCGATGAAAATGCGGCCGATCGGCGTCAATTTGCCCAGGTCGTACTGGATCCATTCCCCCTCGCCCTCGGCCGCCCAGAGCGTTTCCAGGTTGCCGTCGATGGTATTCTCCGGGCCGTGGGGCGGCTCGAAACCGCCGGCCGTCGCCTCCTTCACCGGCAGCGCGTTCTCGGCAAGTTCCTTCGGCAATCTCAGGCGGGTCATGCAATGCTCGCCCGTCCGGCTGAGCTTGTCGCGGGAAATTTCCCGGACCTCGCGCAAGTCGGAGGCGTCGAGCAGGAACATGTGATTGGTCTCGGTCGCCGGGTCGCCGCCGGTGAAGAGGATCCATTGGCGATCGGGCGTAAGCTGCGGGTGGAAGTGCGAGAACTGGCCCCGGTTGTACGTGGGCCAGTTGCCGGTCAGCTCGAGCCACTCGTCGTCGCCGTACTCGCACAGCCGCACCAGCGCGATCATGCGGTGCCCGCCGCCGGTACACTCGTAGAACCACAGCCGGCCCTGCGGATCCCAGCCCGTGTGGACGTAGCCGACCCCAGGCGGAAGGCGGAATTCGAACCGCCTGCGGGTGAGCGGGTCGTAGAGGCCCGA
>SKJM01000752.1 GCA_007122045.1 Planctomycetales bacterium
CGCCGTAGTCGCGGGTGATGCGGTAGTGCACGCCGTCGGGCAGCAGGCCGGCGGCGGCGAGTTCCGCCATGCGCTGCTGCACGCCGTCGGCCACCCAAACGGCGTTGCTCCCCTTCCGCTTGGCCACGGCGATGTGCACGGCGGGAAGCACCCGGCCGTGCAGGGCATCCCTCGCGTCGGGGTTGGTGGCGGCCGCGGTCGAGGGGCGGTCCTTGGGGTCGTGCGGCGCCTCGGCGGCAGGGCCGAAGGCCATCCAGGTGTAGCTTTCCACTTCGGCCGGGCCGTCGGCGATCCGCGCCACGTCTTTCAGGTACACCGGCCGGTTGCCCGCGACGCCGATGACCAGGTTCGCCAGTTCTTGCCTGTCGCGGACGAAGGTGCCGGCGTCGACGAGGAATTGCCGGTCCTGCTGATCGAAGTGGCCGGCCCGGTAGTTGACGTTGCCGGCCCGCAGCGCGCCGGCTACTTGGAGGGGCGACATCTGCCGGGCGGCCAGGCGGCCGGGGTCGAGGAACACGCGCATCTGCCGCGGCCGACCCCCGATGACCGAAACCTGGTTCGTGTTGGTAATCGCCTGCAACTCGTGCTGGAGTTCCTCGGCCAGCCGGCGGAGTTCGTAATCGCCGTACCGTTCGGGCTGCTCCGACCAGAGCGTGACGTTGACGATGGGCACGTCGTCCACTTCGATGGGCTTGACCACCCAGTCGGTCACGTCGGGCGGCACCTGGTCGACGTTCGAGTGGATCTTGTTGTACAGCTTCACGAGCGAGTTTTCGCGGTCCTCGCCCACGAAAAACCGGACGGTAACGATGCTCTGCCCGGGCTTCGACATCGAGTAGACGTACTCGACGCCGTCGATTTGGAACAGGAGTTTTTCGAGCCGCCGGCTGACCTTCTGCTCGACCTCCTCGGCCGAGAGGCCGGGCGCGCGGACGAGCACGTCGGCCAGCGGTACGACGATTTGCGGCTCCTCCTCGCGCGGCGTGAGCACCAGCGCCGTCACGCCCAAGGCCAGCGAAACCACGACCAGCAGGATGGCAACGTCGCCCCGCAGGAAGGTTTCGATGATGCGGCCAAGCAAGGGACGTTGTGAGGGAATGGGTTCGGTCATGGCGTTGTATTCAGGGGGAGGGCCGTTTCACCCAAACCTGCTCGTCCGCGTCGAGCCCGGCAAGCACCTCGACCCGCCCGCCGAGCCCGCGGCGGCCCGTCCTGATGAACCGCCGTTCCAGGGAGCCGTCGTCGCGTACCACGTCGGCGAACTCCAATTGGCCGATGGTTTCCACGGCGCCTTCCTTCAGGCACAGGTGCCGCCGCGTACCGGAGGGGATGGACACCCGGCCGAGCATGCCCTCGAACAAGCGGTCGGAGGCGGGCAGCGACAGCTTCACCAGGAACGAGCGGCTGGCGAAATCGGCCTGGGGTACAACCTCGTCGACCGTGCCTTCAAACTCCTCCCCGTCGATCGCGTCGATCCGCACCCGGAGCCGGTCGGCCAGTTTCACGTGAACCGCCAGGTTCTCCATCACCGGCACTTCGAGCCGGAGCGATTTCGGGGCATACAGGACCAACAGGGGCTCGCCGGGCCGGGCCATGTCGCCTTCCTCGGCCAGTCGTTCGACGATGATCCCCTCCCGCGGCGCCGTGATGGTGGTGAAGGTGAGCATGACCTCGGCCTGGGACAGCTTGTCTTGGGCGGCTTGCAACCGCGCCCGGGCCACGTGCATCGCTTCGACCGTTTGGTCGTACTGCTCGCGGCTGACGGTGCGTTTGCGGAAAAGCTGCTCGGCCCGGCCGTGGTCGCTCTCGGCCCGGTTCAGCGCGGCCTGGGCGGCCATCACGTTCGCCTCGGCCTGGCTCCGTTCGGCCTCCATGTCGCGGCGGTCCAGACGGACCAGCACATCGCCCGGTTCCACGTTCGAGCCGCTTCGGACGGTAATCTCTTCGATCACGGCCATCACCCGCGAAGATATCTGCGTGCGGTCGGCCGCCTTCAGCGTGCCGATCGCTTCCTCGACGTAGGGTTGTTCGATGGGCATGACGGCCGCCACGACCGCGCCCTCCGGCAGGCTGCGGCCGGCCGAGCCCACGTGGCCCGGCGTTCGCACGCCGGTGTTCAGCGCGCCGGCCATGTAGGCCATCAGCAGCACCAGGAGCACCAGTCCGCCGATGGCAGGCAGCACCTTCAGAAGCAGCAGTTTGACAATCGGAGCGTATTTCATGGTTCAACTTCCCCGTTTTCGCCGGTCGCCGGGGACTCAGTCGGGCTCCTTGGGGGCGGGATCGGCAGGCGCCTCGCCTGAAACGTCCTCGACTTCGCCCGACGGTTCGACCTCCGCCGAACCTTCGCCGTCGGCGGGAATCGACCGGCCCGGGACCGGGCAGCCGCCCACCCCGCACGCGCCCGACATGCAGGTCGGAAAGCCCATCGCAGGCAGTACGAATCGCATGAGGCTGAACCACACCACCAGCACGCCAATCAGAATACCCAATTCTTTCCAGGCCATTGCCCATTTCCTTTCTGTTCACATTGCGTTGGGAAACTTCCGTCGCCATGCTTCCTTCAGCATTCCGCGGAGTTGCTGGTGCAACTCGGCCGGGACCTCGTACGGCACGCCCGCGCTGTAGGCCCGAATCGTGCTGCGAAGGTTGTCGATGACGATCACACAGGGGTCGCATCCGGCCATGTGTTTTTCGAACTCGGCGCAGAACTCGGGGGTGAGTTCACCGTCGACGTAGTCGCCCAGCGCGGCGAGCATCTCC
>SKJM01000670.1 GCA_007122045.1 Planctomycetales bacterium
CGACACGACCTTGCCGTACCCGCCTCGGCGGCCACCGAAGCCCAACCCCTGCCGGATCCGCCGTAGGCCACCTTGCTTCACCTCCCTCCTGGGGAGGTCGGACGCGGTAGCGGCCGGGTGGGGCAAGCCGCGCGTGAGACAATTCTTCACCTCCCCGCATTGGAGGTCAAGCCCATGGCCTACGGCGGATCCGGCAGGGGTTGGGCTTCGGTGGCCGCCGAGGCGGGTACGGCAAGGTCGTGTCGCGAATCGGCCGCGGGAAGGTCGATGGTCTGCTCGTATTTCCACGAGAGCATCTGACCGCCGCCTTGGGAGGCCGCGTTGCCATGTACCTTGACGACGTAGGCGCCCCCGGTAACCCCCCTGCCGCCGCGCGCCGTATCGAAGCGCCCATCTTCGATCTTGGCGAAACCTTGCGTGCCGTCGTTGCCCGCCGAAACGTCGGGATCGAACACCACGAACCCGGCGGGAACCGGGCGGCCGTCGAACGTCACCGTGCCCGAAACGTGATGCACCGTACGCTCGCCGCTGCCGCAGCCCATGGCGGTCAAGGCGAGGCCCGTGCCCAGCATAAGCAACATGCGCTGCCTCGCCGATCGGTTCGTTCGTCGATTCGCAAACATGGGTACTTTCCTGGTAACCGTTCACAGGGGGACGGTCCCAATTTTCGCCGAACAAAGCTGTATCCACTATACGAACTGCCCTCCCCGGCCGCTACCGCGTCCGACCCTCCCGCTGCGCGGGAGGGTGAAGGTGCTCAGTCCGGCAGCCATTTATTCCGCGATTCTTACTACGGTGCGGCCACCTCACCGCCGGCGCGGCTGGCCATCGCCTTGTAAACGCCCATGTCCATCGACTCCGACACAAAATGCACCGAGCCGTCGGCATAGGCGAAATGGGCCCCGCCCGGGTGCATACTGCCGAAACTGGCGTTGTTATACTGAAACCCGAACACTTCATAGCCGAACACGCCGAGGGCGTAGTTGACGTTCTTGGCCGACGCGCACGGCCTGGAGGGCTCATTCACGTTGGTGCCGCGCGTCCAATTGCGATACACACCCGATCCGTCCCAAGACAGCTCGCCGAGCAAGTAGGTATTGCTCGTTCCGTCGCGGATATCGTCGATTCTCACACTGCTGTCGTGCAGCATGGTGCCCCCCGTCGCAAACCCGCCGTGGCTGCCGACATCGAGCAGGGGATAGTCCGCGCCCGTAGTGGGGTTCGTTCCCACCGGTCCCAACACGCCCTGGTAGTGTATCGTGTACGTGTCCTGTCCGTCAATTCGGTCGGCTGTTCCGCCGAACTTGCTGTGCAGCACGCTCCGATGGGTCGCGAAGCTGGGGCACAGGAACGCATCGACACCGTGCAGCGCGACGCGTCTGTTGGCTTCCGAGTGATAGGGCCCCGCGTGGTCGAGTTCGTCGTACAGATTGCCCTGCTCGATATAGGGCAGAATGGCCGTATTCCAGGACAGGGTACTCCCCGTGTAGAAGCCGGCTGGCGGAAAGCTGCCCAGCGCGTTGTGGTAGACGTGCAGTCCCAGGGCGAGTTGCTTCAGGTTGTTGCTGCACTGCATACGCCGAGCCGCTTCCCGCGCCGCTTGCACCGCTGGCAGCAGCAGGGCAATCAGGATGCCGATGATCGTGATGACGACCAGAAGCTCAACCAACGTGAACGCTTGGGATTTCTGATTTCTGATGGATGATTTCTGATTGTCGGCACACATACGTCTCTCCGTCAGTAACGTAGGGTGGGTGGTTCCGGCCGCTTACTGGGCGGCCAAACCTTGGTTGGCGGCCTCCGAAGCGGCCGGGTTCACCCACGCGCGCAACTTCACTCGCCAAACATCGCTCCACCGGGGCAAGCCCGGATGGTGGCGGTGGGCCGTTGCGGCGCGAGCTTTCCTGTTGGCCTTCGGCCATATTTCATCGCGGACGGCTCACGGCGTGTGACACCCGCCATCCACCGGCGCGCGTGGGTGAACCCGGCTGTCTGCCAGGGCAATCCGAACCGCCGCCGCAACGTCCCGCGGTATGCAACCGTCAACCCGCCGGAAACGTGAGCCGGAACCACCCACCCAACACTCTGAGTGAACCACAGGCCTTCGGCCATGAACGGGTCAAACGCGGCGCGACCGAACCGGACTTACTCTTCTCAGCCCTCATATATCGGCTCTGGCTCAAATGGCAACCATCGAACCGTCACACCACGCGCCTGCGACGCCGGAGCAGCAGCAAAGCGCCGGCGAAAAACATCACGAAGGTCGAGGGCTCGGGAATGTGGTGAGTCACGATCAGTTCGGGACGATGCCCCAATGTGCCAAACGAGTTGGACGCGAATCGGGCGAACTCGTGGGTGCCAACCGTCGTTTCGTCGCTCTTGGCCAGGATCAAGCGCAGAAACCCGTCGGAGGCCAAGGCATCGCTCACGGCGGTGCGAAACTCGGGCGAGTCGCCGAAGATGACCGTCTGGCCCGTCTGGGTCACATCGAAGCTGGCGGAAGTGAGCAACGTGCCCAGGGTGCCGCCGGCGTTCGGCTCGCCGGCGCCGGGGGCGTTCCATGTGGCGGTTGTTTCGTCGATATCGAACCCATAGGAGTAAATATTGAACGTCGGGTTGCCCGGCTCACCCCCTTGGTCGAGTCCTCCTTGACTGTAAGTCGTCAGGGCGAGCGACACGTCGTCGATCAGGTGCGACGCCGGAATGGCGCTGATGTCGAACTCCAACACGGCTCGAAGTACGTCGGCTGTCGTTCCCGCGGTGGTTCCGACGATCAACTGGCCAGCAGTGCCAAAGTTGACGGTCGGCTCACCGGAACGGAAATAGGTCGCTTCGTGGGTGTAGGCAGCCGTCGGCGAGACTCCTTGCTGGAAGGACTCCCGCTCTACGATCGCCAGTTGGAAATCGTTTACCGAGCCCGTAGCGCCAACAGAACCGAAACCGACGTAGTTGATCGTCGGATTCGCCGTGTAGCTGTCGGTCCGCAGCAACGCGCCATCAGCAAACCACTTGACCTCCCATAGGGACGGGCGCGTGTCCAACTCGATCGTAAAATCGACGGAACCGGTCCAACGGTTGGAGTCGTAGTTCGAATGGTCAACGTGCCCTGCCAATTGTGGTCCCAGGCGGCTTACAAGCGGGTCGCCACCAGTGCGGCTGCTGCGCAGCAACGCCCAAGGAGCCGCGTCGTTCTGCCAAAAATCGTTCAGGAGCCCGTCGTTTCCGGTGAATCCAAGGCCGAACCACGAGCCTGACGTGGGATTCATGCCCATCGAAAGTCGGTAGATATTGCCCGGCGCGGGAGTAAACGGCAGGAAGGCATTTCTCTTCTGGTCTGCGGCCGTTCCTGAAGCTGATCCGTCTGCCTTCCAACCGAGGAAAGAAACGCCCTCATGTGCCGTCCACGTTTCGCTACCCGGCCTGACGGTTGGCGCGGTGCCATTGAGGTGATCGGCACTGCTGCCGCTGAAGTCATCGTAGTAAATGATGGGGCTGCCGTCGGCGGTGGGCAGCAGGCCGGCGCCTCCGGCGAGCAGCGCTGCGGCGGGGATGATCCATGCACGCGTGAAGCTCTGGAACATTGGAAATGTCCTTTCTCAGTTCGGGCGTCTCTGATCAGAAACGGTTGGGAAAAGAGCGTTTGTTCGCTCTTCCGTTTTCAGGTGCAAAGCCGGGGAAAACCGAGAAGCGCCGTCTGCCCGACATACACGCTTCGCCGAAGCCGGCAACCCCGATTGCCAGCCTGATTACCAAGATAACAACAACGGGAAGGCCTGTCAAGGATATGGATGCGGGCAGTACGGTCCTGGGGGGGCGTAAACCTTGTCTCTCGAAGAACTTACGACGCGGACAAAATTTTCGGCGAGGGCCATTTTGAGCCCCTTCGGACACACGCCTATGCCACCGGGTTGCTGAGCACGCCCAAGCCGTCGATCTCGACCTCGACGACGTCACCCGGCTGGAGGAACACGGCGGGCTCGCGGGCGAACCCCACGCCCGGCGGCGTGCCGGTGTACAGCAGGTCGCCCGGCGCCAGGGTGCACACGGCCGAAACGTAGGCGATCAGTTCATCGACCGGGAAGATCAACTCCGACGTGTTCGAGTCCTGCATGGTTTGCCCGTTGAGGCGGCAGCGGATGCCCAGGGCGTGCGGATTCGGCACTTCGTCCGCAGTGACCAGGTAGGGGCCGAACGGGGCGAACGTGTCGAACGTCTTGCCCAGCAGCCACTGGCCGCCGGGCTTGCCGAGCTGCCAATCGCGGGCAGACACGTCGTTGCCGCAACAGTACGCCGCGACGTGCTCGAGGGCATCCGACCGCGGGATGTTCCGCCCGCCGCGGCCGATGACGGCCACCAGCTCGGCCTCGTAATCGACCTCTTGACTGATCGGCGGCAGGACGATGGGGTGCCCGTCGGCCAGGACGGCCGAAGGGAGCTTGCTGAAGATGACCGGTTCGGGCGGGGGTTCGAACCCGCCTTCGCGCGCGTGATCGGCGTAGTTGAGCCCGACGCAGATGATCTTCTCGGGGCTGGGAATGGGCGGCAAGAGGGTCATGCTTTCCCGCGGCGACGGCGCGGCACGGGCGGCGGCGCCGGCGGCGCGTCGGATCATTTCCGGTCCGGCGGCCAGCAACTGCTTGATGCAGGCGGGGACGTCGGGGTCGGCCCGGTTGAGGTCGACGGCCCCGTTCTCGAGCAAGGCGGCGGCACGGGGGCCGCGAGGGGTGTGGCAGGTCACGAGTTTCATGGTTCGCCTGCAAGGGGGTATGGCGGAAAGTTGGTGCCGGGTGGTCCAAGCATATCCGACCGTTGCCGCCGTCGCAACCGGATCCGTCGGGGTCGCCGGCGCGTGCCGCAGAAGGAGCGCCGCCGATCCCGTGGAAATGGCGTCTCCACCGCTCGCCCCATGCGTCAGCCGTCCACCAGGACGAGCTTGGGAGGGCGGACCTTGTGGCCGACCACGCGGCCATAGCGCGCGACCAACTCCTGGTAATCGTGGCGGAGGAACTCCGTCAGGGCCGCCGGCGGCGACTGGCGCAGCCACTGCTCGAGCAGTTCGGCCAAGCGGGCGTCGTACTGCTTTTGCGATGCCCCGTGCGCGAAGCAGCGGCCGTCGAAGCGGCGCAGGTCGCCGTCGAACTTCGGCCCGATATGCCACAATTCGTGCAGGACCGTGGTAAGCTTTTCGCGAAAGGGCAGGTTGAGGTATCGAGGCAGGTAGAAGGTGAGTACGTAGAGCATCTCGCGTCCGTCGGGCGCGAAGAGGCGTTCTACGCCCCATTTCCGGCCCCGGTGCACGCTGTGCGTCCGCCCCCCGGCGAAGCGCAACGGTGTCAACGCGGCGTACATGCCGTGAACGGTGGGCTTGCGGGCCTGCGTGAAGCCGACCGCCACGCGTTCCATGTCGACGTGAGCCAGCGTGGCGGTGCGGGCGACGAGGTCGTGACACAGACGCCGCATATGGGCGGTGAAGTCGAGCCCTTCCGGGGCCGAAACGGCGGCGCCGGCCGCGCGCCGGCTCGCCTGCGGTTTTCGATGTTTTCCGGGCGACATGTCGGTCCCGCTCTGTCCCCTGAGTGAACGCCGGGCAGAAGCAAGCTCACTCGTCGCCCTGTTCCTCCGGTTGGGCGACAGGTTCGACATCGGGCTCGACATCGGGCTCGGGCTCGAAGGTGGGCCGGGCGGCCTTGCGCGGCTGCCGGTCGTGCTGGCCGACGAATTCGAGGATCGCCCGCCGGCCCGCGTCGCCCAACCGGGGCTTGGCCAGGCGGAGGATGCGGGTGTACCCGCCGTTGCGGTCGGTGAACCGCGGCGCGACTTCTTCGAACAGGACCGCCACCGCCTCCTTGTCGCCGAGGAGGCGGATGAGGCGTCGTCGGGCGGCGACGGCCGGGGCCATCGTCTGGTTCCACTCCTGCCACTGTTCGCTTTGGCGCCATTCCCGCCATTTCTCGCTCTGCCGCTCGGCATTCGGTTCGAGCCTTTCGGCGGCTTCCTGGTGGGGGATGGCCCGGCAGGCGATCGACACGCACTTCTCGACCAAGGGGCGGACCTCCTTGGCCTTGGGCAGCGTGGTGATAATGCGGCCTTTGACCTTCGGCGCGTTGGGTTCGCCCTCGGCGTCGCGCTCGGTCAGGATGAGCGCGCTGGCCAGGTTCCGGAGCAGGGCTCGCTGATGGTTCGGATTCCGGCCGAGTTTTCGGCCTCGTTTGCGGTGTCGCATGGCAGTGTTTCGGTAGGGAAAGGCAAGGGCGGCCCCGGGGGGCGTACTACAGCGGGGTTGCGGGCGCGGCGGGCACCCGCATGCCCAGCCGCAGCCCCATGTCGGCCAGTTTCTCGCGGACCTCGGTCAGCGTCGTGTCGCCGAAGTTGCGGAACTCGAGCAATTCATCCTCGTTGCGGGTCACCAGGTCGCGAACGGTTTGGATGCCCTCCGATTCGAGGCAGTTCGCCGCCCGGACCGAAAGGTCCAGTTCCGACAGGTTCATCGACAGCTTGGCCTCGACGGCCAGGTCCAGCCCGGCGGCGCCCGGCGCCCGTGCCTCACTGTGGACCATGGGCCCCAGTTGGGTGTATTGGATGAACGGGTTAAGGTGTTTGCGCAGGATTTTTGCGGCCTCGACCATGGCCATCTCCGGCGAGAGGGAACCGTCGGTCCAGATTTCCAGGGTCAACTTGTCGTAGTTGGTCTTCTGGCCCACCCGGGTCTCTTCCACGTCGTATCGGACGCGCATGACGGGGCTGAAGGCGGCATCGATGGGGATGATGCCGATCTCCTGGGCCTGAGGCGTGTGCTCGCCGGCCGGCACGTACCCCCGCCCGTTCTCCACGACCATCTCCAGTTGAAAGGGCACGTCTTCGGTGAGGGTGGCGATGACGTGGTCCTGGTTGATCACCTGGACCTGGTCGTCGGTGAGGACGTCGGCGCCCTTGATCACGCCGCGCTCGTCTTTGTCGATGCGGATGACGCGCGTCTGCTCGCTGTAATTCTTCACGATGAGCGACTTGACGTTGAGCACGATGTCGGTCACGTCCTCGACCACGCCGGGGATGGTGGTGAACTCGTGCTGGGCCCCGTGGAGTTTCAATTGGGTTACGGCGGAGCCTTCGAGACTGCTCAGCAGGATCCGGCGAAGGCTGTTGCCGATGGTCACGCCGAACCCCCGCTCGAAGGGTTCGGCGGTGAACTTGCCGTGGGTGGGGGTTAGGGATTCGCGTTCAACAATGACTTGGCTGGGCAGTTCGAGTCCGCGCCATCGAATACGCATAGGAGCCCTCCGGTGGGGAAATGTACGACGATAATGGAAACCAGGGCCAGGTGATGCCCGCTACTTGGAGCAAAGCTCGACAATCAACTGGGTTTGGACGGGGATGGAAACGTCCGCCGCCTCCGGCAGACGGACCACGTGCCCTTCGGGCGATTCACCGGCGACCAGGGAAAGGAAGTCGGGCACCTCGCGACCCGGCTCCGCCAGGTTGTTTTGAACTTGTTGGAGGCTCTTGGGACGATGCTTCACGCGGACCACGTCGCCGGGGCGGGTCAAGTAGCTGGGAATGTCGACCCGGCGGCCGTTCACCGTCACGTGGCCGTGGCCGACCAACTGCCGGGCCTGGGCCCGGGAGAGCCCGAACCCCAGCCGGCAGACGATGTTGTCCAGCCGCCGTTCCAGCAGGCCCATCAGGGCCTCGCCGGTATCGCCGCGCGCCCGCTGGGCCATCTGGAAATACTTGCGGAACTGCCGCTCGAGCACCCCGTAGTAATTCTTGACTTTCTGTTTCTCGCGGAGGTGGATGCCATAGTCCGTCGGCTTGCTCCGGCGACTCGACTGCATGCCGGGCGGCGACTCCCGTCGCTCGAACCCGCACTTGGGCGTATCGCAGCGCGTGCCCTTTAAGAACAACTTCATGCCTTCGCGGCGGCATATTCGGCAAACAGGTCCGGTTCTACGAGCCATGATCTGGTATTCTCCCGATTACACGCGGCGGCGTTTCTTGGGCCGGCAGCCGTTATGCGGCAGCGGGGTGACGTCCTCGATGGACTTGATTTTCAAGCCGGCGGCCTGCAGCGCGGTGATCGCGCTTTCGCGCCCGCTCCCCGGCCCCTTGACCTTCACGTCGACCTCCTTCATGCCGAACTTCACGGCCTTCTCCGCCGCCTGCTGCGCCGCCAACTGCCCGGCAAAGGGGGTGCTCTTCCGGCTCCCCTTGAAGCCGCTCGTCCCGGCACTGGACCAGCACAAGGCGGACCCCTTGGTGTCGGTTATGGTGATCATGGTGTTGTTGAAGGTGGCCTTCACGTGGGCCACGCCCACGGCCACACTGCGGCGCGCCTTTCGGCGCTTGGTCTGCTTCGCCACGAACGGTTTACTCCTGAGATGGTTCTGGATGTTTCCCTTGCCGGCCGCACGAGCGGCCGAAACGGATCTGGCCCCGCGGCGCCGGCTTATCGCATGTCCTTCACGCCCTTCTTGCCCGCCACCGTCTTCTTGGGCCCTTTGCGCGTGCGGGCGTTGGTGCGCGTCCGCTGACCCCGGACCGGCAAACCCCGCCGATGCCGCAAGCCCCGGTAGCATCCGATGTCGCGCAGGCGGGCGATGTTCTGCGCCATCTGCCGGCGCAACTGCCCCTCGACCGTGTAATCCTTGTCGAGCAAGGCGGCGAGCCGGGCGAGTTCGTCCTCCTTCAAGTCCCGCGCACGCACGTGCGGCTGGATGCCCGCCTTGAAACACAGCTCCCGCGCCGTGCGCGGCCCCACCCCGTAGAGGTACGTGAGCGAGACGCACGTCGGACGATCGTTCGGAATGTCGACACCTAGTAAACGCGGCATACTACGGTACTCCTGGTGGCTCGATTGCGGGCGGCACGGACCTCACCCCTGGCGCTGCTTGTGGCGGGGGTTGGTGCACACGACGAACACCACGCCGCGGCGCCGCACGACCTTGCAGTTCTCACAAATGCGTTTTACGCTGGCTTGGACCTTCATCGCACACCCGTACAGTTCTTTCCTGGCATTTCTAGGACAAAGCGCTTCAGTATACGCTCTGGCGGTACCCGTCCACAAGCCCCCCCGGGCGCAGAAATCCGCCAAGTTCGGTTTTTGGCCGAATTTGCCAATTTCGGGTGGTGTTTGTCACCTAATTGCGGCTGTTGGGGCGGCCGGTTTGTGGGGTTTGCGATGCGGGGTTCGTTGTTGGGAGTTTCGGTTGGGCGCGACCACCGGTCGCGGCTTTGTTGGCCACCGGTCGTGGGGTTATGGGAGTCAGGACCATGTTTCGCCCTGGGGGCCGGCAGTCAAAATATACGGGCCCTCGGCGGTCACGGCCACCGTGTGTTCAAAATGGGCGCTCGGCTTGCCGTCGCGCGTCACTTGGGTCCACCGGTCGGCCAGTTGGCGCACCGTCTTGCGGCCCATGTTCACCATCGGCTCGATGGCGATCACCAGGCCGGGCATCAGGCGAAAATCGGCCGTCCGGCGAATTCTCCGCCCAGTAAAGTTGGGTACCTGAGGGTCCTCGTGCATGTCGCGGCCGATCCCGTGTCCGACAAACGCCTCGACCATCGAAAACCCGTGGCGGCGGACGAACCGTTCCATCTGGCCGGCCACTTCGCTCCACCACCGGCACCGCTCCATTTCGTCGATGGCCAACTGGAGCACGTCGCGGGACACGTCGAGCAACCGGCCGACTTCGGGGCGGACCGCTCCGCAGGCGTATGTGGCCGCCGCATCGCCGCACCACCCGTCCAGCTTGCAGCCCGTGTCGATGCTGACAATATCGCCTTCGGCCAACTTCCGGGGACCCGGAATGCCGTGGACCACCTCTTCGTTGACCGAAATGCAGGTGACGGCGGGAAACGGCGGCCCCCCTTCCTGCGAGTTCGGCACATGCTTGAACAGGGGGACCACGCCGTGCTCGGCAAAAAAACGCTCCAACGCCCCATCGATCTCGCCGGTCGTCACGCCGGGACGCACCATGGCGCCGGCGATCTGATGGGCTTCCCACACCAACAGACCCGCCTTTCGCATCAGGCCGATTTCGCGCGGCGACCGCAGAATCTCCACCAAATGGGCTCCTGGCAACTAGGCCGTTCACGGGGTCGGGCTAGTGCGCATAACCGTCCAGGACGGCCTCCGCCCGCTGGAATATCTCCTCGATGCTGCCCACGCCGTCGATGGTCTTCAGCAGTCCCTGCTTCCGGTAATACTCCAACAGCGGCTCAGTCTGCTCGCGATAGGCGAGGAGGCGCTGGCGGATGACCTCGGGTTGATCGTCGGCTCGGCCCCGCCCGGCCAGGCGCCGGAACAACTCGTCCTCGGGCACTTGCAACTCCAGCACACAGTCCAGCAAGGTCCCCTTTTCCGTGAGCATGCGGTCGAGCGCTTCGGCCTGCGCGATGGTGCGCGGCACCCCGTCGAGGAGGTAGCCGTTGCGGCAGTCGGGCTGCTCCAGCCGTTCGGCGATGATGGCCACGATGATGTCGTCGGGCACGAGTTCGCCGGCGGCCATGTATTTTTCGGCCTCGACGCCGACC
>SKJM01000319.1 GCA_007122045.1 Planctomycetales bacterium
GGTTCGATCCACCCGTGCCGCGACAGGATGCGGTGCGTGTAGGCGTCGACCACGAACACCGGCAGCCCGCCCGCGTATAGGAGGATGGAATCGGCCGTTTCCGGGCCGATGCCGCTGACGGCCAGCAGTTGCCCGCGGAGCGTGGCCGGATCGGTGGCGAACATGGCGTCGAGCGACCCGCCGTACCGCTCCACCAGGAAGGCCAGCAGGCTGCGGAGCCGGCGGGCCTTGACCCGAAAGTAGCCGGCCGGCCGGAGCAACTCCTCCAGTTCCTCCAGCGGCACGGCGTGGAGGGCGGCCGGTTCGAGCAGGTCGGCTTCGCGGAGGTTCCGGATCGCCTTTTCGACGTTCTGCCAGTTGGTGTTCTGGGTCAGCACGGCGCCGACGACCACCTCGAAGGGCGTTTCGCCCGGCCACCAGTGCTGAGGCCCCAGGGCCTCCAGAAGCCGTTGATAGACGTGCTGCATAGGCAAGCGCTCCGTTGCGGGGGAAGGGGCCGTCCCCCGTGAATGGGTGCTTCAGAATAACCCGACCACGTTCTCGTGCTCGTCGATGTCGATTTGCCGGGCGACGGGGGCCTTGGGCAAGCCGGGCATGGTCATCACGTCGCCGGTCAGGACGACGACGAACCCGGCCCCGGCCGACACCTGCACGTCGCGCAGCGGCACGTCGAATTTCGTCGGCCGGCCCACCAGCCCGGGATCGGTCGAGAGCGAATATTGGGTCTTGGCCATGCAGATGGGCAACTCGCCGTAGCCGGCGTCCTGAAGCCGCTGGAACTTCGCCCGGAGCTGCTTGTCGGCCAGCACGTCGGTGGCGCCGTAGATTTCGCGACAGATGATGCCCACCTTCTGCCACAGGGAGCAACTGTCGGGATAGAGCAACTGGAAATCGGTCTTCTTGTTTTCGGCCACGTCGACGACGGCGCGGGCGAGTTGCTCGGCCCCTTCGCCGCCACGGGCCCAGTGGTCGGCCTTGACCACCGGCACGGCCAGGTAGGCCACCTTGTCTTGAATGAACTGGATTTCCTCGTCCGTGTCCTCGGAGAAGTGGTTCAAGGCCACCACGACCGGCAGCCCGAAGCGATAGACGTTCTCGATGTGCTTCTTGAGGTTTTCGACGCCCCGGTCGAGCGCCTCGACGTTCGGCTTCGTCAGGTTTTGCAGCGGCACGCCGCCGTGAAGCTTCAGCGCTCGGACCGTGGCCACGATGACTACCGCGTCGGGTCTCATGCCGGCCTTGCGGCATTTGATGTTCAGGAACTTCTCGGCGCCCAGGTCGGCCCCGAAGCCGGCCTCGGTAATCGTGTACTCCGACTGCCGCTGGGCGAGCTTCGTGGCGATGACGCTGTTGCATCCGTGGGCGATGTTGGCGAACGGCCCGCCGTGGATGATGGCCGGGCTCCCCTCGAGGGTTTGCACGAGGTTCGGCTTCAGCGCGTCCTTCATGAGCACGGTCATGGCGCCGTGGACGCCGAGATCGGCGGCGGTGATGGGCTCGCGCCGGCGCGTGTAGCCCACAATGATGCGGCCCAGCCGCTCCTTCAGATCGGTCAGCGATTCGGCCAGGCAGAAGATGGCCATGACTTCCGACGCCACGGTGATGTCGAACCCCGACTCGTGCGGAAAGGCGTTGCTGACGCCCCCCAGGCCGACGATGACGTTCCGCAGCGCGCGGTCGTTCATGTCGATCACCCGTTTCCAGACGATCCGCCGCGGGTCGAAGTGCAATTCGTTGGCGTGGTGGATGTGGTTGTCGACGCAGGCGGCCAGCAGATTGTGGGCGCGTTCGATGGCGTGGATGTCGCCGGTGAAGTGGAGGTTGATGTCCTCCATGGGGACGACCTGGGCATAGCCCCCGCCGGCCGCTCCGCCCTTCATGCCGAAGCAGGGCCCCATGGACGGTTCGCGCAGGCACACGGCCGCCTGCTTGCCGATCCGGTTCAGCGCGTCGCACAGGCCGATGCTGGTGGTGGTCTTTCCCTCGCCGGCCGGGGTGGGGTTCACCGCGGTCACCAGGATGAGCTTGCCGGGCGGCGCGGCGCGACGGTGCCGGTAGAAATCGAGCGATATCTTGGCCTTGTCATTGCCGTACCACTGCAAGGCGTCGTCGGGAATGTTCAGCTTGGCGGCGATATCGCCCACCCGGTGCATCTTGCAGCGGCGGGCAATGTCGATATCCGGGGGAAGGGTTCGGGCGTCGGACATAGCGGTTGTTCGTGGATGGTTCAGGGGCGGAAACAGACTGCGGGCGGCCGCGGTCCGGTTGGAGTTCATGCTTCAGCGTGCAAGCCGGGTGTTCGCGATCATCAGCACGCTAAAGCGTGAACTCCAGCGGAGTCGGTGGCGTCCTCATGCGTAAAACTCGCGGACGCGCGACAGCACGTCGAAGCCGGTCAATTGGAGCACGTCGTTGAGGCACTGCATAGCCGGGTGATCGGCTGGCAGCCGTTCGTAGTTCCGCTTCACCGACCCGATGATCATGTCGAGCCCCAACGGCATGGCCTTTGTGAGGAACGCGCTTTCCAGCGAGCTCTTGACCGGCGTGCCGTCGGGCCGCTTCGGTGGGAGCATGACCGTGAAGTTGCTCAAGCCCACCGAGTAGTGGCAGCCGTCGAAGTCGGGGTCGGCGTGCATCCGTTCCATCGCCCCGAACAAGCGGTGAATGTTGCCCTCCGAGTCGCTGCCCAGGGGGAAGATGCCGGGGTCGATAATGCAATCGGCATTGGCCCCGCCGTACTGGTCGCGGAACGTGTGGACTAGGTGCCGGGCGGCGTCGACGGTCTCCTCCGGCGTGCGGCAGGGGCGGGAGCGGCCGTCGACTTCGTGCTCGGAAACCAGCAGGATAGGCCGGAAGGGGCGCACCTCGAGCAGGTCGAACATCCCCGCTCGCAACGAGGTGACCGAGTTGAGGATCGGCTTGGCCCCGCCCGCCTTCGCCGGATCGTAGGCCTCCAGCCCCGCCCGGGCAATGGCCGGGTCCGGCGTGTCGATGGAAAGGGGCTTGGAGGTGACGCCCTGGATCTTCCCGACCAGATCGGCCATGAACTCCGGCGGCCGGGAACCGACGTTCACGTCGATGTACGCGGCGCCCCGTTCCGACTGGAACCGGGCCAGCTCGAGCAGGCCGCCGACGTCGTTCGCCTCGAACAGCTTGTGGGTCGAAGGGACCGAGTCGTTGATCGACTCGCCAATAATCGTCAGGTTTTCCATGGCCATGATGGTTCCGGTGTGGAAGGGGGGATGTGGTCTGGTCGGGTATGGGGGCCAATCCGCCGACAGGCTGGAAGCCTATCCCGCGACACTCGAAAGCTTGTTGGTTTGCGCTGCCTTCGCCGCTGGTTACTGCTGCTCGGGTTCTTTCGCCTTGGGGGCGTGGTGGTCGCGGTCCAAGTAGGTGTTGGCCCAGGCCGAGGTCTTCTGCCTGGCAGCATTATACAGGACGGCCGGGCGGTCGAGCATGCTCTCCGACTCGCCGTAGTACTTCAGCCGCTCGTAAGCCCGGGCCCAGAGGCAATCCTTGTCGTCCAGTTCGCAGCGCCCGGCGGCCGAGCCGCCGCACGGCCCGTTGCGCGAGTGCTTCGAACAGGAGGCCAGGGGGCACAGGTAGCCGGTGTCGGGCAGGCTGCAGTCGCCACAGTCCTGGCAACCGTACATGAAGGATTTCGACCCCCGCTCCACCGCATGGACGGAGCGCATCGCCAGCCCTTCGGGCTTCTTGTCGAGCCGGCCGAAAAACGCCCGCATCATGCCCCAAAGCCGCTTGCCCCGCGTAAACGCCAGCGAGTGGACCATGCGCGAAAGGCGGTAATTCAGATTCACTTCCTTGGGTTTCGCCGGCCGCGCCAACGACCGGAGATACTCCGGGTTGAAGGCGCCGGGCTCGCACAGGCCCGTCTGCGGATCGTGGTCGAACAGGAAGAACTCGTCCGGCTGGGAGAACCGGATTTCCTTCATGAAGTCGCGCCAGTCGTCCCGGCCGTAGCTTTCGGCCAGGTCGACGATGTCGGCGAACGCTTCCGGCCGGGCCATGCCGCCCAGGTATCCCCCGGCGAAGCCGAGCCCCTTGAAACAGGCGAGCTGTTTGGCGGCCAGTTCGCGGAAGAACTGTTTGCCCTTGTCGGGGCCGGCGCCGTACTTGTCGCACTGTTCGAGCAGTTCGTCGCTGACCACGCATCCGGCCAGCCGGCCACTGTGGAAGATCTTGGCCACGGTCTTCGTGAGCAGGTAGACGTTGCCCACGACGGGTACGTCAATGCCCCGCGAGGCGAGCATGAGCTTCACCTCGTGGAACTTGCGCATGTCGTAGCCGAGCTGCGGGATGACCCACTCGGCCCCGGCGAGGATTTTCAGCACGAGCTTGAAGTACTGCGGCATCAACTCGCGTTCGTACCGCTTGAACGGCGAGACGCAGCAGCCGATGTAGAAGTCGGTGGCGGGCAGCTTTTCGATCTGGCCTCGGCGCCCCGGCACTTCCATCCCCTCGTTCATCGCCTTCAGCAGGGAGATCAGTCCGACGGAGTCGAGGTCGAACACGGGCTCGGGCGTGCCGCCGAAGCCGGTCGTGGGATAGTCGCCGGTCAGGGCGAGGATGTTGGGAAAGCCATCGGAGGCATATCGCCAGGCCGCCCCTTCCAAGCCGTTGCGGTTGTGGTCTTTGCAGGAAAGATGCACCACAATGCGCCGGCCGTACTCCTGGAGCGCGCTGGCCAGCCAGTCAGGGGGGAGCATGGGCGTCCCGCCTGGATTGTCGGTGATGGAGATCCAACTGAACCGGGGATCGACAATAAGGGCTTCCACCTCGTCGACGAGGCGACCGAAGCTCTTCGGCAGCCCGATCCCCCGGGCAGGAACCGTCTCCACTCCGTATACGAAGTCGCGGTCGCAAAGCAGATCGCGATAAGCGGGCGCGTCGGCGGGGTGGTCCATACTTGCGGCTGCTCGGTCGAACGCTTGACTCTATGCGGACACTAGGCGACCCCGACGAGTTTTCGGGCAAGCCCCACGGCGGCACTCGCATTGTCGCTGTAGCCATCGGCGCCGATCTCGTCGGCATACGCTTGGGTAATGGGGGCGCCCCCGATGATGACGCGGGTTTTCTCGCGCACACCGGCCTTCTGGAGCGCTTCGATGACGGTCTTCATCATGGTCATGGTGGTGGTGAGCAGCGCGGAGAGGGCAACGATGGTGTCGTCCTTCTCCTGGGCCGCTTCGACAAACCGTTCCGGGGGAACATCGACTCCCAGGTCGACCACTTCAAAGCCCCCTCCCTCCAGCATGGAGGCTACCAGGTTCTTGCCGATGTCGTGCAGGTCGCCTTGGACGGTACCGATGACGACGCGGCCGGTAGGCTGGGTGCCCGATGCGGCCAAGTGCGGGGTAATCAGCTCCAGGGCCGTCTTCATCGCCCGGGCGGCGATCAGCAGTTCCGGCACGAAGTACTCGTTGCATTCGAAGCGGCGTCCCACTTCGTCCATCGCAGGGATCATCTGCTTCTGGACCAACTCATTGGGATCGACGTTCGCCTCCAGCGCAGCCTTGGCAACCTCCTCGGCCTTCTTTGCGTTCCCCACTAGGATTGCTTCGTACAGTTCGCCGTTCTCGGCCATAAACCCCTCCGATGGTAAGTGGACTATAAGGACAGGTGTACCCAACCCGATAGGATAGCAGGCAGACGCGGCAAACGCGAGGGCCCCCAAACCAACAATTATACCTCCCCTTGTGGTCTCTTGCCAGCACCGCTAGCATTCACGCGCATACGGCCCCGCCGCGCGGGGCGAGGCGGAAAGGCGGTTGCCATCGGCCGATACTGGAGTGGCCGCGGCCGATGGCGGCCACGCTGTGCCGCCCTCCCTGTGCGGCGGGCCGCCCGTTCCTGCCCCATCATCGGGCGGAAGCGGACATGGTGCGTACATCGAGGTCGAGCGGGCCGGCCGGGCCGTCGAACGTGCCGTGCCGGGCCCGGTATGCCTTCAGCCGGGCAAGCTTCTCTTGCGCGCTCGGCTCGCCGGGGCTCTCGATACCCGGCGGAAGCCCCCATACGATGCGAGTTCCCCCCGTGGTGAAAAGGTTGTAATGGACCTGCTCGCGGCCGTCTGCGAGAACGACCGGAAACGGAATAATCCGCGCCAAGTGCCAGGCTTCCCACACGTCGGAAAGCTTGTCGGCCAGGGCCGCGCCGCCGGCCACGCGGACGCTTCCCCAGGGCTCGCCTTCGGTTGCGAAACGCGGCGACTCGACCCCTACCAACTGGGGGTATCGCTCCAGCTCGGCGCGCGACATCCCCCCGCTGGGAAGGAGAATCCCTTGGCGGTCGACCAGCCGGAGCCGCTCGCCTTCCCTCACCGCGCACACCGGACGGCGATACTCCAACTCCACCCGCACACCGGCGGACAACCTCGTAACCCGGAGCACGCGCTCGACCCAAGGGTGCCGGGCGAACCCCTCGGCGATGCGGGGGCTCAGGTCGTCGTCGAGCAGATTCATCGGCCCGCCGAGCCGCAACAACTCGTACACTTCCGAGCCGACATCGGCGTGAACCCACTCGGGCTGGGGGGTTACTTCCAGGTCGTCGAGTTCGACGAGGTACCGTTCCGCAGTGGCGACGCGCGGGCCCACTTGCTGCCACACCCACCACCACGCCAGCAGAAAGGCGGCCAGCACGAGCACGCCCGCGGCCACGGGACGTCCTCGGCCGATCGCCCATCCGGCCAGGTCGCCCACCGGCCCGAAGGAACTCTTTTTCGCTCGTTTGGCTGCATGCATGGGCTACCAGATTTCCAGTTCCCGCTCGAGTTCCACATCGAGCCGTTCGTGGACTTGGCTGCGGATCAGGTCGATCAGGCGAATGACGTCCTGCGCGGTGCACTCGGGCTCGGCGATGATGAAATTGGCGTGCCGGTCGCTGACCACGGCGCCGCCGATGCGGGTACCCTTCAGCCCGGCCTCCTCGATCAATTCCGCCGCGCTGATCCCCCGCGGATTCTTGAACACACAGCCGGCGCACTGGTGCCCCATCGGCTGCGATTGCTTCTTGAGGATCCAGTTTTTCTGCATGCGGCGGGCGAGATCGACCGGGGCGTCTTCCTCCAACTGGAAGGAGGCTTCGAGGATCGCCAGGTCGTCGAGGCTGCTGGTGCGGTAGCTGAAGTGCATTTCGTCGCGGGTGCGTTCGATCACGTCGCCGGTGTGGGTGACGACGGCAGCCCGGGCGGTCCACTGGCCGACGTCGCCTGCGTGGGTTCCGGCGTTTCCGTGCAGGGCGCCGCCGAGGGTGCCGGGGATTCCGATGAGCACCTCCAAGCCTGCCAACCCCTCGTGGCAGGCCGTGGTCACCACCCGACCTAACAGCGCGCCGCCGCCGGCGGTCAGCGCCGCGCCGCGGACGTCGATGGCGGCGAAGGCGGGCGCCGCGAGCCGGATGACCATGCCGGGCACGCCCTCGTCGCGCACGAGGATGTTCGAGCCGCCGCCCAACACGCGCACGGGGATTTCCTCCTGGGCGCATCGAGCGATCAGCCCGATCAACTCGTCCTGGGTTCGCGGTTCGGCGAAGTACTCAGCAGCCCCCCCCAATTGGAACCACGTATGCATGGCCAGGGGCTCATCGCGGCGAACAATCTTCTCGAATCCACTAAAACTTCCCATGTCTCTTAGCTTCCGTATCTATCCAGTAGGGCCTCCGGTCGCAGGCACGAGCCGTTGGCTTCATCTCGGCCCTTCAGGTTACGTGGAAGCGCGCCGCGAGGCAAGGTGTCCCCCCGCGCTGCCGTAGACAATTGACCCACGACAGTGCCCATCTTGCCTTGTCTCGGTGGCGCGGCGGTATAATCGGGCGTTCGTTCTTCCATCTGTCACCCCAGCGCTGTCCCAGGAGTGAAGCATGAGTCGCGACATCATCTTACCCGACGAGGATCGGGACCTCTACGAACGCCTCCATTTCGCCTCCGCCGTGCGTGCCGGCCCCTTGCTCCTGTGCGCGGGGCAGATCGGCGTGGATTCCGAAGGCCGCGTGCCGAACGAACCACAGGAAGAGTTTCGCAACGCTTGGCGGGGGGTGGGCCGGGTGCTCGAGGAGGCCGGCCTCGGCTACGAACATATCGTCGAGTACACGACGTACCACGTGGGGCTGCACGCCCACTTAGAGGCGTTCATGGCCGTGCGCGACGAGTTCATTCGCCCGCCGTGGCCCGCCTGGACGGCCATCGGCATTTCCGAACTCGCCGTTGCCGGCGCCCGCGTCGAAATTCGCGCGATCGCGGCGAGTTGAGCCCGCGCCGCGGGCGGCCCGCCGTACGGCTCGATATGGCTACTTTCCCTCGCGTCCGGTGTCCAGAGCGGGAAGCCCGACCAGTCCACCCAATTTGCGGATCTCTTGCAGCGCCTGGGAAGCCTCCTCAATTCGCAGGGAAACCTTATCGGCATCGGGGATGACCAGCAGATCGGCTTCGACGATTGGCTTGCTTTTTTTCATATGCGTAGCAAACTGGCGGCACAACGCTGAGATAAGAAAGGCGATATCGTCCCAATCAAGCGGCGACGTAAGTAGAACCTTGTTGGCCCGGTCTCGCAATTGAAGCAGGCCCGCCGGCGACAGTTTCCCGCCTCGATCCTGCCAATTCGGGGCCCAGTATACGCCATTGATCTTTCCCTCTTTGTCTTCTGCGTCGCTGGTTGGCCGATCCATCCTGCCGCGCATTTCGCGTACAACGGCAGGATGATGGTACAACCGTGGGAAATGCTCCCGAACAAGCCGGGCAGCACGTTGAAGCATAGCCTTCGCAGGCGTCTCCTCCACCTGGGAAGCAATGGCGGCAACCTCATCATCATCCGACAGGGCGAGGATTACCTGAATTACGCCTGGAGAAACGCGTGAAGCCAACTGTTCGATGTCCAGATCTTCGTTCGCGACTGCTTGTTTCGCGGCAGCGAGCCGTCGGCTATCGTCGACGAGCGCAAACAACTCGTGAAGGTCGCTATCAAGTGGCTCAATGCCGGTTATCGGTTCTTGGTCAGGCATTCCTTCATACCTTGGTGTATCCGATCGTTTCGCGGGTTGGGGTATTGCTCCGGCGGCGTTGAGCGAACGCTTCTTCGCTATATTCGTGACCGGAAGCTAATCCGCAGAGCAGCGGACGGTTCTGATCACCGGCCAATTCGGGCTTCGGCGCGCGTTTCTCCCGACACTTGATCCAGGCAGGTTCGTCGACCGCGTTCAGTTCACCATAGAGTTGTTTTCGAAAACGAAAACGCCCTGACCAATTCTGTATTGTTTGTGGGTAACGATGGCTGCTGAAATCATAGGTACCGAATACATCCAGCAACTCGTCACGACGGTATCCAGCGTAAACGCGGCGTACTATAGGTTCACTTTGGGGCTGTGTAATCTGTTCGACTACATCATCGGGCCAACATGGATTGCCATTACGGTTCAACAGGACATCAGCCCATTTGTCAGGGTGCTTTGCAAGAAACTGCTCGACTCCGCGCCGGATCGAGTCCGTCATGCCGGCGGTGCGGATAAACTCACCCAGGAACCATGCGTCAAGATTCCAGCGTTCCACGAACTGCTTTTCCAGCACACAGGCGAAGTGCTCGGCAATCCTCGACTCATCGCGGCGATCGAGTACGAGGAGCATACGAAACGCGAATGCGACAATCTCCTCTCTTGTGTGCAGCGCTCTCGCCCACGTTTCCCGGTCCACTTCGTCCGGATACGCGATGGCGGCGGCAACCACCTGCTGCACCTGCCGCGCGGTGGCATAGCTGGGCGTAGCCACGACCAGCGGCAACGCCGAGCGGACGCCGCTGCGAAGCAGCGGATGGCCGGTCAACTCGGCCACGCGAAAGACTCGGGTGAACGGTTCCTGTAGCGACTGTCGCTTTTCGCAGTCCGGTTCGAGTTCCGGCGGTTCCAGGACCACCTGCACCGCGTAACGGGCTTGCGTCCACCCGCGCGCAACGGCCCTGTGCTGCTCCTGCGTGACCGCCTCGTCCTGCAAGAGGGCAATGACAACGTCCTCCGGGAACTCTTCCACTTTGCCATGACCGACCGGCAGCGGTGCCGGGGCGAGAAGGCGGTCGTAGATCTGCCGTGCCAATTCGTCCGGCGCAAGACGGCTTGCCCATTGTCGGGCGTGCTCAGGAAGTATGGCCATCGATTTGCCTCAAGTCAATCACTCTAATGTTCATCATGGTACTGCGATGAACCGCTTCCGGGTAGCCGACCGTTCCTTCCCGAGCTTCCGGGGTGGGCTTCGTCATCCCGGTCGGCGCATCGCAGTTTGTCTGGACGGCAAAACCCGGGCAATTGATCCCATCGAGCGCGCGGGGGACGTGCAGCGTACGATTCAGGTCATTACGCCTGCCGGGCATCCTCCCAAGGACTCGTCCGTGCCAGACGGCGCAAAAACTCCTCTTGCACCTCAAGCGGTGTGCAAGGGTCGGCCTCCACGTTGTGGAGAACCTGCCGCTCTTCGTCGTCGGTTTGCATCTTGAAACGCCACTGATGGCAAGAATCCGGAA
>SKJM01000755.1 GCA_007122045.1 Planctomycetales bacterium
TGCGGTCGATGATCCGCTGCACGGCGAAGTTCAACTCGCGGTCCGAAAGCCGCCGGTTGCGAAGACTGAGGTTGCGGGCCAGGGCGTCACGCCACGAATCGATTTCCTCGAGGAACGCTTCGTCCACCTCGGCCGTGCCGCGCTTCTTCTTGGTCGATTCGGCGAACTTGTCGAACGCCCCGTGCAGAATGGCCTCGCGGGAGAAGATGCCGGCAAGCTCCTCCCACCGGTCGGGGTACTCGCGGTAGTGGAACCGCAGGATGCGGGCGGTCGAGGCCGAATCGTTCTTGTCGGGCTTGATGCGACAGTCGTAGACGGCCAGCGTGTCGAAGTTGGTGAGGATCGACAGCGGCAGCTTGGCCGTCCAGGCGTAGCGGCGGAGCTGGAAGGCGGCCGTGGCGTCCTGCGCAACGTCGACGCTGGGCCGCTTCGCCTCGACGAAGAACTTCCGCGCCCCGCCGATGCGGAAGGCGTAGTCGGGCGCCTTGATGGACTTCTCCACGCGGAGGGCGTCTTCGTGGATCACGTCGCGGTACGCCTCGGCGTAGCCCTGCACGTTGTGCACGTCCCAGCCCAGCGCGGCGAACAGGGGGTCGACGAACTCGCGGCGGAGTTGCATCTCGTTGTACTCGCCGCGGCGGTAGGCGCCGGCGTGCTCCTCGAACCGGCTTACCAAGCGAACGATGTCATCGGGAACGGTGCTCATAGTTGCGAAAGGTACACCGGCGGGCGGGGGGCGTCAAGCGTTGCCCGCTCCGATAGCGGCCGCCTCCTCAGCTTCGCTGGATTGCCCAGGCTTCGCAGGTGCCGTGCTCTGCCGGGTCGTCTTGCCGGCGGCCGTGTGCTACAATATGGGGATGTTCACCGCCCAGTTCATGCTGCCCGGTCGCTTGGCGCTCTCGGCCCTTGCCGTGGGCCTCGTGGTTGCGGTCGCGCTGGCAGCCACCTCGCCCATGTTGCCGATGACCTGGGACGAGGGCGACTCGCTCCGCCGCGCAAGCCAAATAGCCGACGGCCGCTGGGAGTTCACCACCGAACGCGAGGGGCATCCGGCCGGCTACGGCATCGTGATTGCCGCCGGCTGGCGCCTGGCCGACGCATGGCTGCCGCCGCTCACCGCCGCCCGGTTCGGGCCCATGCTGCTGTTCGCCTGCGCCGCCGGGGCGCTGTGCTATCGGCTGGCGAAAGACCACTCCCTTACCGCGGGCCTGGCCGGGGCCGCGGCGCTGGTGCTGTTGCCGAGGATGTTCGCCCATGCGCACGTGGCCGCGGGCGACGGCCCGCTCACCGCGTGCTGGGTCCTGGCCTGGGCCGCGTTCGCCCCGGCGCGGCAAGGGTGGAAGGCCGCCGCCCTGTGGGGCGCCCTGATGGGCGCAACCCTGAGCATGAAGGCCACCGGATGGCTCGCTCCCCTGCCGTTCATCCTGTGGACGGCCGTGTATCGCGATCGGCCGGCCCTGCGCGCCCTCGGCGTCGGCCTGCCCGTCGCCCTGGCGGTCTTCTTCCTGATGAACCCGCCCTTGTGGCAGCAGCCAATCGCCGGCTGGGCGACCTTCTTCGAACTGAACCTCGGCCGCGCCGGTTCCAACCTGAACATCCCCACCCAGTTCCTCGGCCGGATGTACAACCTCAATCATCCCCTGCCGTGGTACAACACGCTCGTGTGGACTGCCGTGACGGTGCCGGCGGGGCTGCTGGGCCTGGCCGCGGTGGGCCTGGCGGCCGTGGCGCGAACGCCGGCAAACAGCGCGGCCGGCGTGCTGGTGCTGCTGAACGGGCTGGTGCTGCTCGTGGTGCGGGCGCTGCCCGGCGTGCCGGTGCATGACGGCGTGCGGCTCTTTCTGCCGGCGTTCGCCTTCCTGGCGGCCATGGTGGGTATCGGGACCCACGAGCTTCTTTCCTGGGCGGTGCGGCGGCGGCCCAACCCGCGGCGGCCGCGCGCCTTGGCCGCGGCCGGGCTGCTGGTGCTGTATGCCGCGTCCTCGGTGAACTTGTGGCTGTACGCGCCGCAGTGGCTGTCGTATTACAACGTGTTGATTGGCGGGCTGCCCGGCGCCGCGGCCGCCGGCATGGAGCCGACCTACTGGTGGGACGCGCTCGACGCCGATGCCCTCGATTGGCTCCACGCCCATACGGCCGAAGCCGACAAAATCCGCTTCGCCGCCCCCTCGACCGACAACCTGGCGTGGATGACCCAGTGGGGCGTGCTGCGGCGGGGGTGGCACGAATCGCACCCGGGCCGGTATCGGTGGTACGTTATTCAGCATCGTCCCAGCGCCTGGCAGCCCCACGACCGTTGGCTGCTGCTCCATGCCGTGCCCGCTTACCGGAAGACCCTGCTGGGCGTGCCCCTGCTGAGCGTTTACGAGTATGCCGACTTCGAGCGTTCCGCCGCGTCTTCCGCGGTTCACCCCTGACCGAGGCTTCCATGTTGTTCTCGTGGCTGAAACGGCGGCGGCGGCGAAGGCTCCGGGCCGAGCCGTTTCCCGGCGAGTGGTTCCAGTACCTGGAACACAACGTGCGGCAGTACGCCTGCCTGCGGCCGGAGCAGCAGGACCGGCTGCGCGAGTTGATTCGCATATTCGTCGCCGAACGCACCTGGGTGGGGTGCGCGGGGTTCGTCGTTACCGACGAGGTGCGCGTGACCGTCGCCGCCCAGGCGTGCCTGCTGCTGCTGGGAATCGAGGGCGACTGGTGCTTCGACCCGCTGCGGAGCATCCTGGTCTATCCCGACGTGATGGCCCTGCCGCCGGAA
>SKJM01000537.1 GCA_007122045.1 Planctomycetales bacterium
AACTCCTTCCCGCCTAACCGTTCGGACATCCCATGACCTGCGCCACGGCCGAATACCTGCCCCTTCGCACGACGGCGGCGCCGCCCGATGAAGCGGCCCTGGCCGAGGCGGTGCGCCGGGCGGGCGCCGAACGATGTCCCGTTTACCCCTTGGGCGGGGGGACTCGGCTGCACTACGGCGCGCCGCCCGAGGCGCCCGGCCTCGGGCTGGCCACCGCCGCCATGGACCGCGTCCTCGACCATGCCGCCGACGACATGACGATCACCGTGGAAGCCGGCATGACCATCGCCCGGTTGGCCAAGGTGCTGGCCGCCCGGGACCAGCGACTGCCCATCGACGCCCCCCAGCCGGATCGGGCGACCATCGGCGGGCTCGTCGCGACCAATACCTTCGGCCCCCGGCGGTTCGGCCACCGCACCGTGCGCGACTACCTGATCGGCCTCCGCGCGGTCGACGGCCGGGGCGAGGTCTTCGCCGGCGGCGGGCGGGTGGTGAAGAACGCGGCAGGCTACGACGTCCCCCGGCTGCTGGTCGGCACGCTGGGCACGCTGGGAGTGATCGCCCAGGTGAGCCTGATGGTGCGACCCGTCGCCGAAACGGCCGCGCTGCTGGTGGCGAAACTGCCGGGCCTCGACGCCGCCGACTGCCTCCTGGCCGGGCTTGCGCACTCGGCGGCCCGGCCCGTCTCGATCGACGTGCTCAACGCCGGCTGGGGCTCCGACGCCGCGCCCGCCGGGGAGGGCGACGACGGAAACGTCCGGCTGCTGGTCGGCTTCGAAGGCAGCCGCACCGAGGTCGCGTGGATGGTCGACCGCCTGCGCGGCGAGTGGCAGGATTCCTCGGCCCGCGAGGTAACGCTGCTCGACACGGCCGAGTCGGCGGCCATGTGGCAGTGGATCGCCGAACTGCCGGCCCACTTGCAGGCGAACGTGCTGCCCGGCCGCGCGGGCGCGCTCCTCCGCGCCGTGGCCGAGATCGACCCGGGATGCGCCCTTGCCGTCCATGCCGGCGACGGCGTGGTTAAGATGCGCCTCTCGGACGAGGCGGCCGGCGACCTGCCCGCCGTCCTGGCGAAGCTCCGCCCGGTTGTCCGGCAGTTCGACGGCAGCCTCGTCGTGCTCGACGCGCCGCCGGGCAGCCGGCTGACGCGCGACGACGTGTGGGGGCCGCCGCGGGCGGTGCATCCGATCATGCGGGCAATCAAGGAACGTTTCGATCCCGAGGGCATCTTGAACCCCGGACGCTGGGTATTGTAGGTAGTTGTTTATGGACACGACGCGCGGCGATATGGACACCCCGAACCCTCCGGCCGACCGTAATCCGGCGCGGAACGTCGACCACCACCTGTTCCTCCAGTGCGTCCACTGCGGCTTGTGCACGTCCGCCTGCCCGACGTTCACGGAACTGGGCGATGAGAACGACGGTCCGCGCGGCCGAATTCAACTGATGCGCATGGTGGCCGAGAAGCAATCACCGCTGACCGACCGGATGCGCCGGCACCTGGAACTGTGCCTCGACTGCCGCGCCTGCGAGACGGCCTGCCCGTCGGGCGTCGAGTACGGCCGGTTGATCGAGCCCTTCCGCGTGGCCGTGCACGAGACCGAGCAGCGAGAAAAGGTGGAACAGCAGTTCGACTGGTTCCGCGAGATCGTCCTGTACCGGCTGTTCCCGCACGCCGAGCGGATGCGGGCGGTGCTGGCGCCGGTTCGCATGGCCCAGCGGCTGGGGCTTTGGACGGCGGCCGAACGGATGGGACTGCTCAACCTAGTGCCCGGCCGCATGGGGCGCATGGTGCGGCTGCTGCCGCCGCCGGTCCGGCAGGGCCCCCGCCTGCCCCGCTTCCTGCCGGCCGTGGGGCGCAAGCGGGCCGTGGTGGGGTTCTTCGTCGGGTGCGTGGCCGACGTCATGTTCCGCCACACCCATTGGGCAACCCTCCGCGTGCTCCAGCAGAACGGATGCGACGTGTTCATTCCCGAGGGGCAGGGCTGCTGCGGGGCCATCCATTTTCACGCCGGCAGCAGCCGGAAGGCCCGCGAAATGGCCGATGCCAACCTCGTGGCGTTTCAGCTCGACCGCTGCGACGCGATCGTGGTCAATCACGCCGGGTGCGGCGCCATGATGAAGGAGTACGGCGTCCACTGGCACGACGGCCTCCAGCCGCACCGCGAGAAGTTCGCCGCGAAAGTGATGGACGTGCACGAGTTCCTCGACGATCTCGGGCTGCTGTGCCCGCCCGGCCGCATCGAGGAGGTAGCCGCCTACCACGACGCCTGCCACCTTGGCCACGCGCAGGAGGTGACCGAGGCGCCGCGGAACCTGCTCGGCACGATCCCCGGCCTCACACTGCGCGACCTGCCGGAGACGGAAATCTGCTGCGGCTCGGCAGGCACCTACAATCTGAACGAGGCCGCCATGGCCGACCGCCTGGCGCGGCGGAAGCTCGACAACATCGTGGCCACCGGGGCCAACCTCGTATTGGCCGCCAACGCCGGCTGCCTGCTCCAGATCGGCAGCGAGGTCCGCCGCCGGAAGCTTCCCCTCCGCGTCATGCACCCGATGGACCTGCTCGACCTGAGCTACCGGGGGGAATGCGTGGAGTAAGCCGTCGCAACTTCTTCAGGCGTGAGATGTCAGTCCCGGGTAATCCGTTTCATGGTCGTTGCCTTCTCGGAACGTCGGACGCTGTGACCGGATAGACGTCATGCAACAAATTACGCCCGCCACGCGTGTGGTCCATAGGGAGTAGGTCCAGC
>SKJM01000403.1 GCA_007122045.1 Planctomycetales bacterium
CGTGGTCGTACTCGCTGGCGGACACGAGGAACATGCTGGTGCCGGCCGGGCCGGTGGTGGCGCCGGGGTTGGCGGCCACCCAGTAGCGGAAGTCGCGCAGGTCGAGCACGCCGTCGCCGTTGTAGTCGGTGTCGGGCACGTCGTCGGTGCCGATCCACACGTGCGTGGTACGGCCCTGGCCGTCGAAGAAGCTGTGCCGGGCCGTGCCCGCCGCGTCGGTCACCACGGCCAGCCGACCGCGGGGGTCGAAGGTGTACTCGGTTTGCAGGTAATGCTCGCCGGGGTCGCCCAGGTCGCGGTCGGGCGAGTAGCCCACCGCGTCGAGACTGCCATAGCGGCGGGCGAGGGTCGTTTGCCCGGCCTCGTTCATCAGCGAGCGGCTGAGCGACTGGAGGACGGCGCGGGCGTCGGTGAGCGATTCGGCGCCGGTGGGGCGGCCGTTGTCGGCGGGCAGGCCGGCGGCGTCGTCCCAGTGGAAGGTGAGCGACTCGGTGTAGTTGCCCGCCCGGTCGTGCCGGTACACCTCGACCGGGCCGGTGGTCGTGTAGACCCCGCCGCCGGCGTCGCGCCAGCCGCGGTAGGTGCGGGTTTCGGTGGCCGTCGCGCTTTCGAGGTACACGGTGTGGGTGACCGCGCCGTCGGGGCCGGTCGTCTTGACGGTGCGGCCCAGGGCGTCGGCCTCGTAGGTGGTGGTCAGGTGCGCGCCGCCGCCGGCCGGGGTGCTCCAGCCGCCGGGCAGGTACGTGGCGTCGAAGTCGGACGTTTGGGTCGTGTCGACGTCGGCGATGCGCTTGACCGCCGCGCCGGTGGCCGGGTCGTACTCGCTGTAGCGGAGGTAGCCGGCCGCGTCGCGCGACCAGACCAGCCGGCCCGTCGGGTCGTACACGTCGGTGCGGCTGTCGGTCGTGCCCGCGCCGTGCTTGGCGGGGTCGACGGCCGGGAGGATGGTTTCGCGCGTATTGACCACCGGGCCGGTCACGTTGCCGCCGACCGGGTGGAACGTGTAGTGGTAGGTGGTCGTTTGCGCGCCGGCGCCGCCCGCTTCGGCGTATTGCGTGCTGGAGAAGGTGAAGTAGACGGTGCGGCCGGCGGCCGTTTTCTTGACGTAATCGGTTTCCGACTGCCAGACGGTCGCCCCGCCGGAGCCCTCCTTCACGCCGGAGCGGCGGAAGTAGCCCGCCACGCCGCCGCCGGAGAGCGGGTGCGAGCCGTTGGTGGGGTATTCGGGCGCGGTGGTGCTGGAATAGTAGTCGTACACGTTGATGAGCCCGGCCGACGCGCGGAGGCTGACGCCCAGGTCGGGTTCCGCGGCGTTGTAGCCGAGCACGGCGGAGGGGTGCGCGGTGAGCGTGCGGTTGCCGTTGGCGTCGTACTCGTGGTAGGTGATCCAGCGGTTCGCGCCGTCGTACACGTCGCGCAGCAGCAGGTTGCCGTGGACGTTCGTGTAGGTGGTCACGGTCGAGCCGTCGGGCAGCGTTTCGACGCGCCGGTACTTCCAGTGGTCGTGGGCTTCGGAGAACGTGCTGGTGGTGTAGGCGTAGCCGGTGGTGGCCAGGCCGTCGCCGAGGCTGCAGCCGGCGCCTTGGGAGGTGCGCGAGACGACGCGGAGGTCGGCCGCGTGCAGGTGGCGCTCGTGGTACTCGAGGTATTCGTCGGCGTAGGGTTTGAGCTGCTCGTCGGTGGCCGTGTCGAGCCCGGCCACGCCCCCGAGTTGCAAGCCGGCGATGGCCCGCTCGATCGACGCGCCGCTGAGGGTGAGTTTCATCGCGCCCGGGTGGCCGGGATTGGTTGCGGCGTCGTATTGGCCGGTGTAATAGCGGTAGTACTTGCGGTCGACGGCCTGGCTTTGGGCGTCGAGCGTGGTGACGAGCTTCAGGTCGCCTTCGGCGCCGTGGCCGTCGTTGCCGGAGTGGTAGGCGTACTGGACGGTGCGGACCGTTTCGGGGGAGCCGCCGTCGTCGAGCGTGACGGTCATTTGGCTGAGGCGGTCGCCCGTGTAGGTGTAGCTGACCGTGCGAGTGGCGCCGTCGCCCGTATCGGTGGTGGTTTGGGTGAGGCGTCCGGCCCCGTCATATTGGTACTGCGTGGAGCCGGCGGCGCCGGCGGCGACGATCTCGTCGAGCCGGCCGGGTTTGCTTCCCGTGCCGGAGAAGGACCACCGGTTGCCGAACGAGTCGGTTTCGAGCAACTGCGTTTCCCCCGGGTCCCAGGCCAGCGCGCCTTGCACCTCGTCGCTGCGGCGGGCCTCGAAGTGGTAGTCGTCGGGGTCGGATGGGTTGTCGAACACCATGTCGTAAATGGCGATTCGGTCGCGGCGGAAGACGGCCATGGCGTTGCCGGTGAACACGAGCCGTTCGGCCTGGCCGACGGGCGTGTCGATCGGGCTGTTGCTTGCGGTAAACCGGGGACCACCGCCCGGGGCGTCGGAGATGTAGTTCATGGTGCCGCCATCGATGCAGACCATCAGCGCGGGCCAGCAGGTGAGGCAGCCGTCGTAGGTGTCGATGCCGGTGAAGGCGACCGTATCGGTGGTGTACGAGTCGCCGTCGAGTTCGATTTGCAGGTCGACGGTGCTCCAGCCGGTGGCCAGGGCCTCGACGTAGAGCGTGGTGGTGTACTGTTCGAGTTCCGAGTCGTAGGTGAGGCCCAGTTCGGCCTTGGTGTAGCCGGCGCCGAACTCGATCAGGTGCTGGCCGGGCTCGCGGGCAACGTCGCCGTCGACGGTCCACAGGCGGAGCGCCTCGTCGTC
>SKJM01000497.1 GCA_007122045.1 Planctomycetales bacterium
TCGGCCGTGGCGGTGACGACCTCGACGGGCGAGTACGAGAAGCGCGAGCCCTGGGCGAGCAGCCGGCCGGCCGAGGCGATCAGCGGGCCGCCGTCGTACACGATCCGGCCCGCCTCGTTGCCCAACAGGTTCGCATACACGTAGGTGGTGCTGAACGCCCGCGAGCCTTCCAGGACCAGCCGCTTGCGCACGTCGAACTTGCCGAACGCGAAGTGGCTGGCACTGGGGTTGAGGATCAGGTCGACGGCATGGCCGACCATGCCGCCGCCGGGCCGTATGGCCGCCCACGCGTCCTCGCAGATCTCGAACCCGATGCGAATGCCCCCGCAATCGAACACCAGGTCGCCGATCGGATACGGCTTGCCCGCCAGGTAGATCACGTCGCGCACCTTCGGCGGCCAGGCCTTGAACCAGCGGGGCTCGTAATGGATGCCGTCGCCGGAAAGAAACCGCTTTGCCACGAATCCGGCAATCTGCCCGTCGACCGCCAGGCAAACGCAGTCGAACACGCCGCTGCAATGCAGGATCGGGAGCCCCAGGCTGACCATCATCCCGCCGGTCGAGGGAACGATCTCGTCGAGCAACTCCTGGGCCGTTTCCAGGAGTCCCGGGCTGTGGAAGGCGTCTTCACACCCGTACCCGGTGAGGCACAACTCCGGCAGGCATAGCACCTGGGCGCCGGCCGCGCGGGCCCGCTCGATCGCTTCGAGAATGCGAGCCTGGTTGCCCGACCAATCCAGCGGGGTTTGGTTCAGTACGGCGGCGGCGACACGAATGCGCGACATGGTTTCGAGGTGGGTAGGTGAAGACTTCGAACTCCAGGGGCCTCAGTGACCACCGCTCCGGTGGGGCAAGCCCGCAGGTGGCCCTCTGTCCGACTCCAACATGTGTACAACAACAAGGGCAACGCCCTGGGGACCGGCGCCGCGATCGGCCGAAGGGCCCAACGGTTCCCACGTTACCCGATGCGGCACCGGTTGTCCAGCGCCCCACCCTCCGCCGTACCGGTCACTTGCCATCGACCTGCCCGGCCTCCAGCATCAGTTCCTTCTTCCGCTGGTGGAGGCCCTGTTCCAAGCCGGCCGGGTACTCGTGCGGGTTTTCGAACCGCTTGATGCCGGGGTGGAACAGTTCGAGTTGCCGCCGGGCGCGGCGCCGGGCGTCGTCGAGCGAGGGCACGTCGGCCACGCGGCGACCCGCCCGAAAGAGCGGCGCCAGCAGCTCTTCCGTCGCCGCGTCGGGGGGCAGCGCCTTCCGCCGGGTTTCGTCGGCCGGATCGACGATGACCGGCGCTTCGGCCGGCGGGTGCTCGACGTCGTAGATCATGTCGCCCGCCGCCACCCCGTCGGCCACGTAGCGGCGGACCTGGAGCACACTGGGGGTGGACGTCTTCACCTGCCGTTCGGACAGTTTGACGCGAGGGGTCCACGGCCGGTCGCTGCGCTGGCGGACGGCCGAGAGCTTGTACACGCCGCCCAGCGCGGGCTGGCCGTCGGCGGTAACCAGCCGGGTTCCGACGCCCCACGCGTCGATCTTCGCCCCTTGGCGTTTGAGGCTGGCGATCAGGTGTTCGTCGAGGTCGCTGCTGGCCACGATCTTCGCTTGGGGGAAGCCGCCTTCGTCGAGAATCCGCCGGGCCTCGATGCTCAGGTAGGCCAGGTCGCCCGAGTCGAGCCGGATGCCGGCCAGGTCGTGACCCCGCTGCCGCAGGCGGCGGCCGACCGCCACGGCGTTGCGGACGCCTTGGAGGGTGTCGTAGGTATCGACCAGGAGGATGCAATTGTTGGGCATGGCCTGGGCGTAGGCTTCGAAGGCCGCCGGCTCGTTGTCGAAGCACATGACCCAACTGTGGGCGTGCGTGGCTTTGACGGGGATTCCGTACACTTGGCCGGCCAGCACGTTCGAGGTTCCGGCGCAGCCGCCCAGGTAGGCCGCCCGGGCGGCGGTGAGCCCCCCGTCGATGCCCTGGGCGCGGCGCAGGCCGAACTCGAGCACGGGATCGCCTTCGGCCGCCTCGACCACGCGGGCCGCCTTGGTGGCGATGAGGGTGGGAAAGTTGATCAGGTTCAAGAGCGGCGTTTCCAGAAGCTGCGCTTGGATGATCGGGCCGGTGACGCGCAGCAGCGGCTCGTGGGGAAAGACGACGGTTCCTTCGGGCATTGCGTCGACGTCGCAGCACGGCTCCATGCGGGCAAGCTCCTCGAGGAACGCCGGCTCGAACAGCGGCCGGCCGTCGTTCCCTCGCAGGTCGGCCAGGTAGGCCAGGTCGTCGGCGTCGAATCGGAACTGTTCGAGGAACTCGACGGCGCCGGCCAGGCCGGCGGCCACGGCATAGCCTCCGTCGAACGGGTTGTTGCGGAAGAAGAGGTGGAACGCCGCCTCGCGCCGGTCCATCCCGCTTTTCCAATAGGCGAAAGCCATGGTAAGTTGGTACAGGTCGGTCAGCAGTGCCAGCGACGGGCGGTAAACGGCATGGAGCGTCATGGATTTATCCCGGTTCTGCAAGTTCATGCGCCACAACGGTGAACGCCGCGGTCATTTCCGCCGGGATGCGCACCGGCTGCCCCGTGGCAAAGTTGACGAAGACCCACTTGGTTTCCGCCCGGGCCAGGAGCTTGCCGTCGGCCGGTCGCCGGATGCGGTAGCGCCGCAGCGACGTGACCTTCTCCAGGGTGGCCACCCAGGTTTCCACCACGACGTGGTCGCCGGGGAAGGCAGGTTGGCGATACTCGATGCGGTGGTGGCGCA
>SKJM01000318.1 GCA_007122045.1 Planctomycetales bacterium
TAACGTGCTCACGCTCGACTACCTGGACGTTACCGTGGGCGACGAAACGCTCGAGGGCGCCCATTGTCGCCGGGCTACGCAGTTCGTGTTCTCGAGGCATGGTTTCGAGAGGAACCCCTGGTTCCACGCCATTCAATTCCGCGATGAGCACATGCGGCGGACCTTTCCGCCCGACAGCGGCTTCGAGGCCACCTACCGCTTCACCATCAAGGACGAGGTGCCCGCCGACCTCCAGATCGTCATCGAGCGGCCGGACTTGTACGCGATCACGTGCAACGGCACGCCGGTGGCGCCGGAAGAAGATGCCTGGTGGCTCGATCGCTCGTTCGGCCGTATCGACCTTGCGGCGGCGGCCCGGGTGGGCGAAAACGCGGTCACGCTCCGCGCCCGGCCCTTCACCGTATACCACGAACTCGAAGCGGCCTACTTGTTGGGCGCGTTCACCCTGGAGCCGGCCGAGTCGGGCTTTGTCGTGGCGCCCGATGCCCCCCTGGATGTTGACAGCGACACCCTGCGGCATACGACCGTAGCCGACGGAAACATGTGGCTCAGCGGCGGGATCGGCTTCCGGCCGGACCTGCCCCCGGCCCGCAAGGACGACGGCGAGCCGTTCCTCGTCTTCGACCTCGGTGGCCCTTGCGACGTGCAGGCCGTCAGAATCTTCAACTACAACGAACCCAACTGGACCCGGCTGGGGGTGCGGCGCCTTGCGATCCGCGGCTCCTCCACGGGGAAGGCCGGTTCATTCACGGTGGATCTGGGCACGTTCGAGATTCGCGAGGGCGACGGACCACAGACGCTTTCCGTCGAAGCCCGCGGCGTGCGGTTCGTCAGGTTCGACATCCTCTCGAACCACAACGGCGTGACCTTCCCCACCGCCGACCCGGGCGACTACTTCGCCATGGTCGGCCTCAGCGCGGTGCAGTTCGTCGGGGTTCCCGAGGGAAGCGAACGCTCCGAGACCGTTCGCGGCGTGGCGGTTGCCGAGGTTTCCAGCGAAGCGAGCATCCCGGGCCTCTGCGATCGCCGGGCCGAGTACCTGGTTGACGGGCGCGGGTTGATCGCCGCCGGCTGGAACCGGCAGGGGCATCCCTTCTACGCGGCCGGAGCCGCCTATACCCAACGGTTCGAGATACCCCGGCCTTCCGGCCGGTATCGCGTCGAGTTGCCCGCCTGGCACGGCAGTGTCGCCCGGGTGTTCGTCAACGGCCACTTGGCTGGTCACGTCGCCTACCGGCCGTGGGAATGCGACGTGACCGAGTGGATCCGCCCGGGCGCCAATACCGTCGAGGTCGTGGTCATCGGCACGCTGAAGAACACGCTCGGGCCGCACCACGCGGGCGCGGTGCGGGGCCTTGCTACCCCCGGTCATTTCAACCGCGCGCCCGCCACCGGCCCGCCGCCGGCAGAGACATACGACACGATCGACTACGGACTGTTCGAACCGTTTATGCTCCGGTACCTCCCCTGATCGCCGCTGCCCCCTTGCGGGAATGCCGCCGGCGAGGGCGTGCGGTTGATGTATCCTGACGCTTGACCAAGGACCACAAGATGATCTCCAGACGCAAGAACATGATCTCTCTCACAATACTCGTACTCATGTTGGCCCTACCCGCCGCGCACGCGGCTTCGGCGGCGCCCGGCGATTCGGAGGTCCGACTCGTGCAAACCAAAGAGGTGACGATCGGCGACCCGGTGAACGCCTTCAACACGGTCGCTTTCGATCAGTATAAGCTGATTACCCACGGCGAGTACCAGTACACCGTCTTCTGGGACGCCGAGCGGCACCTGCGCCTGGCCCGGCGCCACCTGGCCACCGGCGACGTGCAGCAGATCGTCTTCCCGGACCGGATCTCGAATCCCACCAATTCCCACTTGAACGCCGTCGTCGGCATCAGCCCCAAGGACGGCCGGCTGCACCTCTCGTACGACCATCACAACAGCCCGTTCCGGTACAGGGTGTCGGCGGCGGGCTTCCTTACGGCGCCGCCGGACAGCCTGTCGACCGACCAGTTCAGCGACAAGATCAACTTCCTGGCCGAACCCACCGTCACCTATCCCGCCTTCTTCAACGACCGTTCGGACAACCTGTACTTCATGTTCCGGACGGGCAGTTCGGGCAATGGCGACTGGATCCTGTACCGGCACGATGCAGCCGAGAACGCCTGGACGAGGGTGGGTATGGTGATTTCCCGCGCGGGCACGTTCAACGGCTCCACCCGCCGCTGCGCCTACCACAACGACCTGCTGTTCGACCGCAACGACCGCCTCCACCTGGCCTGGGTGTTCCGGGAGCCGGGGCCCCACCGGACCAACCACGGCCTGTACTATGCCTACAGCGACGACTACGGCGCAACCTGGTACAATAACCGCGGCCGACAGATTGCGGACCTCGCGGCGGACCGGCCCATCCGGGTCGATAGCGAGGGCATCCGCGTGCTCGATATCCCGCAGAACTCCTGGGTGCTCAACCAGGACGCCATGGTGCTCGACTCGCGCGACCAGCCCCACATGATCATGTCGCGATCCGGCAACGTCACCGCGAACATTGCCCGGACGAACATCCACATCATGCACTATTGGCGAACCCCGGATGGGCAATGGCACGAACAGACCATGATCGACACGAAAAGCACAATAGGCAGGGGCGAGGGTTGGACCCAGGTGATCGACTGGCGGGGCGACGTGTTCATGGACGAACAGGACAATATTTACGCGTACTTTCCCATGCAGGACGACGTCCTCTA
>SKJM01000721.1 GCA_007122045.1 Planctomycetales bacterium
CGGCCATGGACCGCGACGCGCCCTCGGGCGGCAGGTCGTAATCGACCAATCCCGGAATGGAAAGCCGGGCAATGGGCAGCATGACGCGGGCCATCGCCCGCCGCATGACGGTTTCCTCGTTGGGCGGCGGACTGGGCACGAGGGCCTGAACCACGGGGTTCGCGCGCTGGGTCATCGCCGTTACCTGCATTATAGGCGCCGGCACCGCCGGATGGTAGAAGCCGGCCGCAGTCGCCCACGGCCCCGCTTCAACCCCCGGGTCGGCTGGATCCATGTGCCCCTCGAGCACCACCTCAGCCTCGGCCGGCACCTGCAACTCCACACTGCGGCACGCCACCATGTCGATCGGCTTCTCGCGCAGCAGCGCCGCCAGCCGGCAGACGTCGGTCCCGGGCGCCGGCGGCACCGATGCCGCCAGGGCCAGCACCGGATCGCCGCCCAAAACCGCGGCCACGGGCATCGTCTGGCGGCGGTCGGCATATTCGCGCAGCAGGCAGGCAGGCTCGTCGTGGCCGGCCCAACACACGGCCAACCGCCCACGGTCGACCACTTCAAGCCGGTATCGGCCCGTCACCAGGCGACCCGTCCTGGGGTCCGTGGTGAACAGCAGCGCCGCGGTGAGCGCGGGTCGCGGCTCGGCCGTAGCTGCGGTCAGTGCGGGCAGGCGGGCCAGGTCGATGTCGTCGCCCAGCCGGACCACCTGTTGACACGGCCCGGTGCGCACGGTGCGCGGCGGCAGTGTTTCCATGGCGGCGATGTACGGGGGCGTCTTGAGTCGCTCGAACCATCCGGCCGGCTGCTCCGGGGCGACCAGCCCCTCCAAACGGGCCGCCACCTCGTCGATGGCACCGACGCCCAACGCGCGGCGCGCGCGGGCTTCGATGCCGAGAATGCCCACCACCAGGGGATAGGCCGCGCCGCGTATGGAGCGCAGCAGCAGTGCGGGCCCCCCACCCGGCGCGGTCCGGCGGCCGATCGCCGCCACCTCCAAGTGGGCAAGCACCTCGGTCTCGATTCGCGCCAGTTCGCCCGCTTGGGACAACTGCTCCAGAAAATCGCCCAATTGACGGAAAGCCATGCCGATTATTGTAGAGTTCTCATAGCCGACGGACAGGGGCCGCCCTCGTTGTGGTACATGAGTTTTGGTCGCCACCGGCCGGCTTGCCCCGGCCCGCAGCGGTGGTCAATGGGGTTCCCATGGTGCCTCGCGGACCTAGCCAGTAACCGGCGCTCCGGCGCGGAAGCCCGCAGGTGGCGTGAGCCAGACCGCCCGCGTCGCAGCCAGTGACCACCCTCCGGCGGGGCAAGGCGCGCAGGTCGCCCTTTGTGCAGTGTTGACCGACTGGGCTGATCCGCGTTATGATAAGGGTATGCGAGTATTCGTCACCTACGCGTCGCGCGACAGAGAATTGGCGGTTCAGCTTGCTGCCAACCTTTCCGCTGCGGGATTCTCCGTATGGAATCCCGAGGAGGATGTCGTGCCCGGCGACAACCCGGCAAACGTTCGCGGCAAGGCGTTGGACGAGTCCGATCTGTTCGTGGCCCTCATCACGCGGGGAGCGTTGGACGAATCGGAATTGCTGCGGGGGGAAATTCAGTACGCGCTCACGTCGGAGCGTTTTGAGGGGCGCCTCATCCCCGTGCTGGTCGACCACGTCACCTTTCAAGCGGGCAAGGATGTGCCGTGGATTCTTCTGAAGTTGAATCCCGTGTATGTTTCGCGGCCTTATGATGGGTTCGCTGAAGTGATCAGCCGGGTTCGCATCGTCGCCGAACAGCAAATCAATGCCACCCACTGAAGTCTTCATCTCGCACTCCAGCCACGATCGCGCGATAGCCGACCGTCTGGCCGCGTTGCTGAGGGCTCACAATGTTCCGGTATGGTACAGCTCGGTGAACATCGTCGGCGCCCAGCAATGGCATGACGAGATCGGTGCGGCCCTCGACCGTTGCGATTGGTTTGCCCTGCTTCTCTCGCCCGACGCGGTGTGCTCGAAATGGGTGAAGCGGGAATTGCTCTTCGCCCTTATGAACGATCGCTACAACGACCGGATCATCCCGCTCCGGTGCCGGGATTGTGATTGCGGACAGCTCTCGTGGACTCTTTCGGCGTTTCAGATGGTCGATTTTCGGAGCGATTTTGCCTCCGGCTGTCGCGATTTGCTGCGGATATGGGGGATCGGATTGCGGCCGGAAGTGCTGTCCTCGCCCTCAGAATAGGCGAGCCGGGCGCGCCCCTCCATGCCCTTCTGCCGGCGCAAGAAGTGCGGAATTGCTTTTCCCCGGCCGATATGCAGGCAAGGGGCGTTGACCTGATTGTGAGCGATGCCCCCGATTTGGCGATTTCGAAATCCCCCACACCCAGGAGGCTGCCCATGCCGCCCCTTCTTCACGTCTACGCCCTTCCCCAGGTAGTCCAACCCGAGGAAATGGCCGGGGGGACAGTCGTCGTCATCGACGTGCTTCGCGCCGCCACCACGATATGCCACGCCTTGGAGGCCGGGGCGGCGGAGGTGATTCCGTGCGTGGAGGTCGAGGAGGCCCGGGCCGCGGCCGCGTCGCTGCCGGGCGAGGTCGTCTTGGGCGGCGAGCGCGAGGGGCTGCCCATCGAAGGCTTCGACCTCGGCAACTCGCCCCGCGAATACACCCCCGAGCAGGTCGCAGGCAAGACGCTCGTGTTCACCACCACCAACGGCACGCGAGCCCTGCACCACGCGCGAATGGCCGAAAGCATCTTCCTCGGAG
>SKJM01000213.1 GCA_007122045.1 Planctomycetales bacterium
GGCCACTTCAACGAGCGACGGGGCAACATGGGCGGCTGGTGGGCTGCGAGGGAATGACGGACCGGACACGCTTCCAAACGCTCAGCATAGCAGCCGAACGAAAGGGCCGTCAATGTAGCCGTACCCAGGTACGTCGCGTTCCCCGCCACCCCCCGAATGCCCAGGCTTGGCCGGGTGGATTGCTACGTTCTTCGCTACCCCAGGCTGCCCGCCCTGGGGCCGTGGCGGGCGCGGAGCGTAGCGAAGAGCATGAGGCTCCCCCGGACAAGCCGGGGGGCATCCTTCAGGGCGTGCCCGGGGCCGCGAATGTCACGTCTCTTGCACCGCCTGCGAGGGGGTTCTTGGGGTAGCGGCCCTCCCGACCGGATTACTAACGCAGGTATTGCGCATCTTTTACGCAACGGATACACAGTCGCCCATCCTCATCGCACGAAGACACGTAGAATACATGCAGCGCTTCTGAACGCTTCGGAACGACAAGGGGGGAAGTTAGACCCCCCAAGAACCCCCTGCAGGAATACCCCATGACCCAGCTTGCCGAATCCCTTGCCATCCTGCCCGATCGCGGCCTGCCCCAGGACGACACAGCAGCGCCCATCCACCCCCATGGCTCGCGCGCCCGCGTGCTGCTCAGCAGCGTGTTCGGGCCCTATGCCCAAGACGATGAGTACGGCAGCCGCGAGATGAACCCCATGGAGCTGTACCAGAACCAGGTGACGCGCACCCAGGGGCCCTTCTCGCTGCGCATGTTCCACCGAAGCTGGGGGCTGATGCTGATCCAGGCCAACCTCGAGGCCCCGTGCACGGTGCTCGACTTTCCCACGCTGGAGCGGTTCATCGAGGAGCTGCGCACCCGGCAATACGACGTCATTGGCATCACCAGCATCATTCCCAACATCGTGAAGGTGCGGACGATGTGCGAACTGATCCGCCGCTACCAGCCGAAGGCCACCATCGTCATCGGCGGCCACATTGCCAACGCTCCCGACCTGGCCGACCGGATCGACGCCGATCGCATCGTGCGCGGCGAGGGCGTGCGCTGGTTCCAGCGGTTCCTCGGCGAGCCGGCCGACCGGCCGTTCCGCCACCCGCTCATCCAGTCGGGCTTCGGCACCCGGAATATGGGCGTGCGCGTCGGCGAGGCGCCGGCCGACACGGCGGCCGCGCTGATCCCCTCGGTCGGCTGCCCGATGGGCTGCAACTTCTGCTCGACCTCGGCCATGTTCGGCGGCAAGGGCAAGTTCGTGAACTTTTACGAGACGGGCGACGATCTGTTCCACGTCATGGAACAGCTCGAGCGGCAGATGGGCGTCCAGTCGTTCTTCGTCATGGACGAAAACTTCCTGCTGCATCGCCGCCGCGCCCTCCGCCTGCTCGAACTCATGCAAGAGCACGACAAGGCGTGGTCCCTCTACGTATTCAGTTCGGCCAACGTGTTGCGGTCGTACACGATTGAGCAGCTTGTCGGCTTGGGTATCTCCTGGGTGTGGATGGGCATTGAGGGCAAGGACAGTCAATACAGCAAGCTGGACGGGGCCGATACGTTCGAGTTGATCGGCGAGCTGCAGTCGCACGGCATTCGCGTGCTCGGGTCCACGATCATCGGCCTGGAGAACCACACGCCGGAGAACATCGACGAAGCCATCGAGTACGCCGCGCGCCACAGCACCGACTTCCACCAGTTCATGCTCTACACGCCCGTTCCCGGTACGCCGCTGCACGCGGAACTGACCGCCCAGGGACGCATGAAGGACGAAAGCGAGTACGAGTGGTGCGACATCCACGGGCAGGAGTTCTTCAACTACAAGCACCCGCACATTCCCCCCGGCGACGAGGCGGCATACATGCTTCGGGCGTTCAACCGCGACTTCGCGCGGAACGGGCCGAGCGTCGTGCGTATCATCCGCACCACGCTGGCCGGCTGGAAGCGCTACAAGAACCATCCCGACCCGCGCATCCGCCGCCGCTTCGCGTTCGAGGCCAAGTCGCTTCCACTGACCTATGCGGCCGCCGTGAAGGCCTGCCAGCTTTACTACCGCGGCAACCCGGACATGCAGGGGCAAATGAGCCGGTTGCTGGCGGACCTGTACGCCGAGTTCGGCTGGAAAACGCGCCTGGCCGGCGAGTTGGGCGGCCGGTGGCTGGTGCGCCGGGTGCGCAAGGAGGAAAAGCGCCTGGCCGAGGGCCGGACCTACGAGCCCTCGACCTTCTACGACCGCAACCCGGCGGTCACCGACAACCCCGGCGCGCAGCTTTGCCAGTGGGTCGAGCCACGCGAGGCACATGTGGGGGCGCGAGCGTAGCCATTACTTGCCTACTGCTCCTATATTCCCAGGCTTCGCCCGTTCGCTAGTTCTCTTGCGGCAACACCGGCCAAAATCCCGTGCTGGCTAAAGTGCTTGGCAAATTGTTCCGATTATGCTGGCAGAGTCGACTAGCGAAGGCTTGCGGGCTCCTTCTGCCCGCGCTGCCCGACCCTAAGGCACTCTGTGGGAGCGGCACTGCCACGTTCCCCCGTTTGCCTGAGCCACGAGGCCTCGGAACATGCCCTTCCACCCGAACTTCGGCCGATCCTGCCGCGTTGCCGTCCTGTTGCTGCTGGCACTGGGCGGCTGCCGGTCGCTCGACTTTTACGACCCTGCGGCCGAGGCCCCGATCCCGGAGCCGCTCATCCCGCCTCGCGAGAAGAACATGGTGTCGCTGCCGGCTTACCGGGTTGCGCCGCCCGACCTGCTGCAAATCGA
>SKJM01000217.1 GCA_007122045.1 Planctomycetales bacterium
CTTGTTCCGAGGGGGCCCTCTGAAAATCCGTTCTGTTGGCGGGCCCGTTACCAACAGAGGCGAACACAGCACATTTCGGGAGGGAAGCCCTTGTTGTCAAAGCGTAGGACAATGCTTTCCCTACGGAACTGTAGGAAGGAGGAAATGGAAAGTCAACGGCATGCAGGCAGGAAAGGGCGGGCATGCCCGTCCATCGAATGGCGCGATTTTACCTCGGCAGCCGCCGGACTGGCCATGATGCCGGTCGTCGTGGTGGGACTGGGCACCCTACCCCAGTGATTGCGGCGCCGGCTGGTTCACGATCGCGACACCTGATGCCCCTGCGCGGCCCATGGAGGCCGCCTTTCGGCTGCATGGTCGCTCCGACGAACTTACCCCGGCCGCGATAGCCCGGTACGGCGAGTTTACACGGGCTCAATGCCCCGGTGCGGCGGGGTATGGCTGAGCCACGAAGAATGGCCCCCCAGTTGGACGGCTTCTGATTTCCCCGGCACTATCGCATAATGGAGAGCGATCGCCATGTATTCATCGTCGTGTTGCCCCTCATCTTGGGCTCGCATTTTCTCCGATGGGGGAATGCCGGCTTAGCGCTGACCTGCGCGGCGTTCCCCCTGCTGCTCGCCTTCCGCCGGCGCTGGTGTTCGTACGTATTGTCGTGATCGGGGTCGACAAGCTGCTTGCGCAAAGCTTGAAAGGTCGCGTACATCGGTGGTGGATCTGCACAAGCCGCAATCACGCTGATTTGCAGCCCGCTTGCCTGGAAGCACGTTGGCAGCAGCGACCGATGACCCACCAAAGAAGCGGCTTGTTTGACCCACCCTACCTATCGTGGATAATCCGGGTTGCGCCTACGCCAGGTCGCGGTCTTCGAAGAGCAACAGCGCGAAGAACATGGCCAGGGCGCTGTACAACAGGCAGTACAATCCGGCCATGCCCACGTAACGCAACGGCACGTCGCTGCCGGTGGCGATGGCCACGTAGATGTTGAAGTGGTCGAGCATCGGCAGGAGGGTGCCTGCCAAGTCGGCGATGAAGGGCACGATGGGAAACTGGCCCACGGCGGAACTTGCCAGTAACGGCGTCAGGTGCCCCAGCACGTAGATCGACGCGCAGATGATCAGGTTGGGCATCATCGGCAGCCGGGTGGCGATGGCCACGCTGATGGCCGCCAGGACCACCGCTTCCATGAAGGCCAGCGCAATGCCGGGGGCAATCTGCACCATCTCCTCGCCGCACTCGACCCACGTGGGGTCGGGATTGGCCGTTTCGCGGGCGTCGTACACCACCTTGTACGACACGGTGGCCAGGAACAGCGTCCCGAAAACGACGAACAGGATCGCCACGGCGCCCACAATCCCCAGGAACTTGCCCAGGATGAACTGCCGCCGCCCGACCGGTTTGGAAAGCAGCGTCAAGGCCGTCCGGCCCTCGATCTCGTCGGAAACCGACACGCTGGCCGTCCACACGGCCAGCCCGATCGACAGCAGCATGATGACCGTCAGGCTGCCGTCCTTGAGCATCTTCACGTCTTCGCCAAACGTGTGATACGGCACGAAGGGGAACAGCAAGAGGGCAACAACCCCCACCACAAGCACCACAAAGAAGAAGGGCTGCGACAGGGCCTCTTTCGCCGTCGTGCGGGCAATGGCGGCCGTTTTCGGGAACACCAGCCGCAACAGCCAGTAACACGCCAGCAGCACGCCGACCCAAGCCAGCGCGCCTAGAAAAACCCAGGGAAGCGGCCGAAGCCACGTGGTTACATTCGCCAAAGGAAGCTGCGGCAATACGAACGATGGCATGAAAATAGACTCTCTTGCGGTTGCCAATCCACCCAAACGGAGGGAGCCCAGGGCGTCTCTGCACTCCCCTAGCGCAAAACGCCCGCGTGGCGGCGCCTATGCGAAGTAGTACGCTGCCACTTTGCTCATGGTTCAGTTCTTCTCCAAGACGCAGTGTAACACGATTCGGGAAGTGCCGCCAGCTTCTGCACCGCGGCGAGCCGCCGCTCTTGGAGCGGGTTTCGACCATAGCTCGTAAGGTGGGCCGCGTGGAGCAAGTCCCCCCACCGACGCAACCGCGGTCGATCTTCCCCTTCGCGGCGCGGGCGGCGTCGGACAGCACCCGGAAAATGAGTAAGGTCCCGGCTTCTTCGTCTTCTACGATGTCGCGTCGGCGATGGTCACCAGCGCGCGTTTGCCGACGGCTTGGGCGTATTTGCGGACCATATCGAACGTGAAGTTGGCGCGCTGCCCGGTTTCCAGCTTGGCCAAAGTCGACCGGTCGATGTGTCCTCGCCTCGATGTCGTCCAGGCTGAGCCCCAGGGACTGACGAACCTGGTTGAGTTCAACAAACACCGCCGCCCATTGGCGCCGTTCGGCCAGTTCCGCTCGGATCTGGGCGCCGATCGCCGATCGTTCGCCTTCAATATCCGCCCGCAGCTGACGATACCGCGCCGCCTCCTGCGGTGTCAGCTTTCGCCCGCGCGAGACGCTTTCCGTACGACGTGTAGGCATGAGTCATTCCTCCGGTTTACCACATCCGGAGCATCAGTCAAGATTGTGCCTTTGGCCCGCGTGCCTGGAAGCACGTCGGCAGTAGCGACCAATGACCCACCAAAGAAGCGGCTTGTTTGACCCTCCACGGCAACCCCGTTCGTGCAGCCCAACTGCCGCCAGCCGGTCAGCTTCGCGTCAGTTCGTGGAACCGCTGCATGAGTTCGCCCGTGACGGGGCCGGGCGTGCC